>JALOMP010000360.1 GCA_025455365.1 Chitinophagaceae bacterium
TGAGCTATGACATCGTAACAAAGGGTCATGGCGGGGAACTGAAACTGGAATCCGCACGGCCTTCGGAGCAAGATGAAGCGGTGACTGTATTTACGATCTTATTGCCAACCTAGTTCATGCATATGAAACCGACTGAGAAGCAGGCCGCTGAAATACTGAAAACCTATCGGGACTATTGGGAAGCTTACTTCGCCGGTGACCTGAAGGCATTTGGCGCCCGTATGCATGATAAGGTCACCATCTTTGGCTCCTCGTTGAGTGAAGTGTTCCGGGACAGGAAATCGGCGATAAAATTTTACAAAGCGACGGAGGATCAGATAACGGATAAAGTGCAGCTGCGGGGCAGGAAAATCCGGGTATGCCCTGTAAACGATAGTCTGCTGGTTACGGAGGAATCCGATGCCTATCTGAAGGACGGGAAAAAGTGGATTTTCTATGACCATGTCCGGATCTCAGCCCTGTTTCAGCAAACTGCCGGCGGCTGGAAGCTGGTTCACCAGCATGCTTCCTTTCCCGATGCCCGGACGGAGGAGGGCAACCAGCTCGCAGCGGAAAAAATAAAAAAAGAAAACCAGGAACTGCGGGAAGCGGTCCGGCGAAGAACGGTGGAACTGGAAGCCAAAAACAGGGAACTTGAAATGGAGGCAGCCCTGGAGAAAGTGCGCTCCGTTGCCATGGGCATGCAGGCGCCCGCTGATATGCTGCGCATCAGTAAGGCCATCTCCCGGCAGTTGACAAAGCTGGGAATCAGGAATATCAGGAATGTACAGTGCGCCATTTTTGGTAACCATAGCGAGCACTACCTGGACTACACGTATTTCCGGCTGCCGCGGAAGAGCAGCATCCATGTAATTTCAACACGGAAGGCCGGAGAAGCGAGATCCTTTGTGGAACAGATGCGCGGGAATCCGCAGGCTTATTTCACCACCAGTTTCAAGGGCGCCCGGCTGAAGAAATGGATAGAACTCCAGGAGAAAATGGGGTACTACCTGGATCCCCATCTCCGGGAAGCGGGGTCTGTGCACAATTATTTTTTTTCCATCGGAACCGGCGCGCTTGGCATTTCAACCTATGCACCATTGGACGATGATTCCATTGAAATCCTGAAGCGGTTCCGGGATGTCTTCGACCTGGCATACAAACGACACGCGGATATATCAAAAGCGGAGGCACAGGCCAGGGAAGCACAGATTGAAGCTTCTTTGGAAAGAATTCGTTCCGTATCGATGGCTATGCGGAAAAGCGATGAGTTGTTTGATATCATTCGTACCGTGTTTGGGGAGTGGAAAAAGCTGGGGGTTGAATTCTATGAGTGCAATATCAACCTCCTGGATCGCTCGAAAAAGGAATGGATAAATTGGGGAACGGGAATTGGAGATGCTACCCTTCCCACAAGTGTCAAATTCCAATGGTTTGATGATCCCATCGTCAACCAGTTATATGAAGACAGCATTTCGGGTATTTCTTACCGGACATATTTACTGGAGGGGGAGGTCATGAAGCATTTCCTTGACGGCATGTACACCCATACTGACTTTAAATATGCACCGGAACAGTACCGCAAAGAATTATACAGTATCCCAAAGCAATTTTTGTCACATGCCTTTATGAAATATGGTTCAATGGATCTTGTAGGACCGGAAGAACCACCAGCTCCGACGATTGAGATTCTGAAGCGCTTTGCTAAAGTTTTCGAGCAGGCCTATACCCGCTACCTTGACCTTCAGAAAGCGGAGGCCCAGGCGCGGGAAGCGCAGATTGAAGCGGCCCTGGAGCGGGTCAGGGCCAAGGTGATGGCCATGAACAATTCAAAGGACCTCGATGAAACCTCCCTGGTATTCGGAGAGCAACTGCGGAAACTGGGTATCAACTGGCAGTTTTCCTATTTCTGGCTGGTGGATGAGACAAAGGACGAGAATACATTCTGGATCACCTGGCCGGATTTTAAAACCAGTATTACAATATATACGCTGGCCGAAGCGGCGCAATATTTTAATGAATGCCTCGTGGAATGGCGAAAGGGAACCCGGATCCATGACAATTTTGTACCGAAGCCTGAGGTTCAGGCCTGGCTGGATACCTTCCAGCGTATCGCCGATGATGCGGGGGGTGTGGCCAATGAAGTCATGCAGGCGAAAAACTTTCCGGAAGGCGTCTTCTATTACGATGCCATGATGAAGTACGGATCCTTTGGCATCTGCATCAATAAGCCGGCTACCGATGAACAAAAAAACATCCAGTGTCGCTTTGCCATTGAATTTGAACGGGCCTACACCCGTTTCCTGGATTTGAAAACGGCGGAAACGCAGGCCCACCGAGCCCGCATCGAAACTGCGCTGGAACGCGTGCGTGCGCGTGCGCTGGCGATGCAGGAACCTGAAGAACTGGTGGATGTGGCCCGCGTGTTAAGGCAGGAGATGGGTCAGCTGGGCGTGGAGGCTTTGGAAACGGGTACCGTATTTATCCATGATACGGCAGGTGACACGGCTGAATGCTGGTTTGCCATCAGGGATCAAAAACACGCAGATAAAAAGCTTATCGCAGATCATATCAGGCTGGACCTGAACGCCACCTGGGTTGGCAAACAAATGCTTGACTTTTTTGAGAGGGATGATGTGCAGGTATCCATCCCCATGCGTGGCCAGCGCCGGAAGGAGTGGATCGAGTACTGTTATGGTCTTTCCTCTATTCTTGACGGGTACTATGGTGCGCATATACCAGACCGCGTCTACCACCTCTATAAGTTTTCCAATGGCGCCATCGGTGCCGCCGCGCCAGGTGATATATCCGCCGAAAGCTGGGAGCTGCTGCAGCGCACAGCCTCCGTTTTTTCGCTCGCCTATTCCCGTTTCAGGGATCTTAGCCAGGCTCGTACCGACTTGCAGCGATTGAAAGAGGAAAAGCACAGGGCAGAAACCGCGCTCCTAGAATTGCGGACCACCCAGGCGCA
>JALOMP010000361.1 GCA_025455365.1 Chitinophagaceae bacterium
TAACCCTCTTCGGACGGATACTGTGGGACCTCAGCATCGTGGGCCTGGTACCGCTCTATGCCCTCTTCCGGAATATCCATAAATCGAATATCAAATATTTAGGTCTCTACAGGCTTATCATCGTGCTCACCGCCCTGCTGTATATCTCCGGGTGGGTATTAAACTTTACCGGCCATTATCCCCTGGGAAGGATCCTGCTGCTTGCCGGTCTCGACCAGTTTTTCCTGGCCATCATCCTCTATGTGGCGATCTTCTCCTTTATTGATTTCATAGGCATCATTGCCGATATATACAACTCATCCAACCACATCACCACCGTCCGGGTAGAACTGATCTACCGGAAACTGCTGACCCTTGTCCGGATACTGGCAATCATCTTCTGGTTCTGGACCTTTATCCTGAACATCAACGCGGACGATTTCCTGCGGCAGCACCTGTTCGCCATCCTGAACCAGACAATCAGCATTGGCAGCTATGCCATTTCACCCGCAAGCATCATCATCTTTTTCCTCGTATTATACCTGTCCTTCTACCTGTCCGGCGGTTTCATCATCGGCATGGTCATGGCCGGCATCCCCCTGAACAGTGTGAGCCTGTTTTTCGGAGCACTTGGCGTGGGAATCGGCTTCGGGCTGCAGGGACTGATCGCCAACCTCATTTCCGGCATCATCATCGCTTTTGAAAAACCCCTGTACGTGGGCGATATCATCGAAGTGGACGGACAGCGGGGCCGGGTAACCGATATCGGTCTCCGGGCTACCAAAGTAGATACTTCGGATGGCGCGGAGTATGTAATACCCAATGGCGAGCTGATCACCCGGACCATGAAAAACTGGACCCTCACGAGCAAAAATTATAAGCTTGAAAATGTCATCCAGGTTGACCTGAAAAACGATGCGGAGCAGGTTGCCGAATTGCTCGAGGAGAGTCTCCGGGACGTAAAAGGCGTAATACACCTGCCGCCCCCGATGGTACGACTGAAAGAAATCACATCGTCGAGCCTCAAATTCAAGGTGTCCTGCTGGTTGGGCGATATCGGGATGGCCAATCTCGTTCAACACGAATTGCTGCAGAAGATTCACCGGAAACTGGATGAATCCGGCATCAGCTATCCGCGCAGAAAAGATGTGGAAGACACGGACTAGGCTCCGCGCGGAAGAAATCCTGCATAAAGAAACAACGCACTAGCCCAAGCAAATCGGTATTTGGTGTAATTGTTCCTGTAAGGTCTTTTGGCTGTACCTAAGATAAATAACATTGCAGCCTAAAATCAACTACATGAAATCAAAACTGATGATGTTTGCAAGCGGACTAGCGTTGTTATCGGCAGGCTGCGGAGGCAACCAGGAACCAACAGAAACGGTGGTCACGGATACCGTTGTCAAAACCGAGACAGAAACAGTGATCGTCCAGGCACCCATTGACAGCGCGGCCATCGTGGCTTACTACGAAGCTGCCCATGCAAAAGCGAAAGGAACACACCAGGAAAAGCACAGTACACACGCGGAAACAAAGAAAAAAGTGAGGGTGGACAGCCACCAACCCGTGGAACATCATGATGCCATGAAACTGGAGACTCCCGCCGCCGCGGCACCGGCTGAAGGTACCGCAGCCCAGGGGCAGTCTACCGTCGTTGTGTTACATGATACGGAGACCGTCTATTTCAAGCCGGATGAAAAGGCAAATTTTCCCGGTGGTGAAAAAGCATTCGACCAGTACATCATGAAAAACATCAAGTATCCCGCTGAAGCAGTCAATTTTGGCGTAACCGGCACGGTGCATGCCATTATGTACCTCGATGAAAATGGCAAGGTCACCAAGGTGGAATTTGCCGGCAAGGAAATTGGCTATGGCCTGGAAGCGGAAACGAGGCGTTTGCTGCTGAATTCGCCCCGCTGGAACCCCGCCAAACACAATGGCACACCGGTTAAAACAAAATTCGCCCTTCCGGTTAGTTTTGAACTGAACGGATAGATATTTTAAAGAGGGTCGGCTACGCCATTCAGCCAATCTAAGCAATGAAGCAACTGGTGCTGGATAAGACCATCGAATTCTGACCACGATAAACCTGCAGACGTGAAAAGGGTGCAAGGCCGATGGCCCGCACCCTTTTTCTTGTTATTCCCAATCAGAGGCTTACTTCTTGCGTTTCAGGTGCATGATAAAATTGGGCTCGTGCAGGTTAAAATAATGGATCGATGTGTCCGATATCGCTTCCACGACCAGGGTATCACTCAGTATGCGTCCTTTCTCCAGCGGATCGCCGGACTCATGGGTCATCACCAGCACATTTCCATTCAGCTCCCATTTTAAAGGTTTCAGATCAGGACGACCTTCTACTTTCAGTGTATGGTCAGCCAGGAACTCGAAATAGCCTTGCGAATCTCCCGGGGTGGTATCCGTAGGATCGGGGAGGATCCATTTTCCCAAGATATTGCTCTCGGTTGGGTAAAAGGGATGCAGACCCGCTGCCGTACTGTCCGTTGGTTCGGGGAATTTCTGTTTCACCGAAGCCGCTGAGTCTGCGGTAGCGGCTTTGTCCTGGCCTTCCCCGCAGGAAAGCAGGGACAGGGAAAGGATGGCGGAAAATATCATGGATTGTCTCATACGCTTGATTCTGATTTTTAACATTAATAATTACGGGTTACCAGCAGTGAGCGGATCTTGTCGTTCCACCCAAATGCCGAAAGGTTGGATACGGAGCTGGTGAAGGTCTGGCTTCGCCCCCGGTAATTGAAATCTTCGTACACCGTTACACGGAAACCCTGCTGTATGGAAATCGATGTAATATTAGCCTCCAGGGAACCGTTGCGGAGATCGTGGTAGCCCGGATTGAATACCGTATGATTCCCGCGATACCAGCTATCCACAAACACGGTAACACCGCTGTAGCTGTTTCCATCATTGGAACCGGAATGCTCGAAGAAGTCGTTATTACTTCCCCCGGGGCCCTCGATCACCATCGAGGAAATCACATCATTCCACTGCCCGTCCAGGCAGTATTGATCGCCGGTAAAGGTCCTAGAATAACCCCTGAAGTCATCGTTCTCATAGACGGTCACGCGGAAACCCCTTGGAATACGCAGCGAGGAGATGCGATCATTCCCTACGAGCAGGTAACCGGATTTGTACCGGCCGGGAGGCAACGCACCACTGGCTCCACCGAAATTACACTGGTCGAACACCCGCACTTTGTCGCCGGAACTATTGCTGTTATTGGAATACGAAGGATAGTTGTTGGATGAACTGCTGCCGCCGGGTCCGCGGATTTCAATGCTGGATACCTGGTCGTTCCAACGGCCGTCCATGCAAAAGACATTCGCATAAAAGGTCTGGTTATCGCCCCTGAACCCCCCT
>JALOMP010000078.1 GCA_025455365.1 Chitinophagaceae bacterium
ATTCGGTAAAGCCTACCGCTCTCTACGATTACCTCTATGAAGAAGGCGCTGGTCCCGCGGCCAACCAGATCGTGGGCGCGGAAGTGTACCGCAGCGACGATGCGGGTCAGACCTGGAAAAAAGCAAACGAGAAACCCCTGTCGCTCTACAACACCTTCGGGTATTACTTCGGGAAGGTTTATATATCGCCCGTGAATGAAAACAAAATCGTCATCCTGGGCATCACCGCAGATTTGTCGGTCGACGGAGGCAAAACCTGGACCACGATGGACAAGGGCAACACCCATGCCGACTGGCACGCGCTTTGGATCAACCCTTCCAATGACAGCCACATGGTGGCGGGAAATGACGGCGGTTGCAATATCACCTATGACAATGGAAAGAACTGGTTTAAAGCCAATACGCCTTCGGTAGGCCAGTTCTATGCCATTACGGTTGACAATGAAAAAACCTACAATGTATATGGGGGCCTGCAGGACAACGGCTCCTGGTACGGCCCTTCCAACCATCGCGAGAGCATCGACTGGTCGGACAATGGCCAGTATGCCTATAAGAACCTGGGAGGGGGCGATGGCATGCAGGTGCAGGTTGATCCTCGGGACAACCTGACTATCTACACCGGGTTGCAGTTCGGCACCTATTTCCGGACCAACCGGGCGAGGACGGAAACCAGGCCGATCCGGCCTTCCGTTACTTCCCTGGAAGAACCCAAACTGCGCTTCAACTGGCAAAGCCCCATCCTGCTATCGCCCCATAACCCGGATATCCTGTACTTCGGAGCCAACAGGCTCTATCGGAGCTTTAACCGCGGCGACAGGTTCGAAGCCATCAGCCCAGACCTCACCGGAGGGCGGAAAGCGGGTGATGTTCCCTATGGCACCCTTACCACCATCAGCGAATCCCCCCTGTCCTTCGGCACCATCGTCACCGGCAGTGATGACGGGTACGTATACCTGACAAAAGACGGCGGCGTAAACTGGGCCAGGCTGGGCATGCCAGACAAGAAAGGCCTTGGCGGATTTCCACAGGGATTGTATGTCAGCCGGGTACTGGCTTCACGCCACAGCAAATCCAGGATCTACGTCACCCTGAATGGTTACCGGAATGATCACTTTAACGCCTATGTGTACCGGAGTGATGACAACGGGCTGACCTGGAAACAACTGGGTACAGACCTTCCGGCGGATCCCGTAAACGTCATACGGGAGGATCCCAAATCAGAGAGCATCCTCTATGTGGGAACCGACGGCGGCGCCTGGGCCAGTGTGGATGCCGGCGCAACTTTTCATCCATTCACCAAAGGTTTGCCAACCTCGATCCCCGTGCACGACATCGCCATACAGGAACGGGAAAACGAAATTGTCCTGGGAACCCACGGAAGGAGCCTGTACGTGGGAAAGCTGGACCTGGTGCAAGGGTTGATGAAGAAGTGAGAAGTTAGATTTTCGAAGTGAGAAGTAAAAGTCATCAAATACCAAACTTCTAAAATCTAAAATCCGACTTCCTTCCGCCCGTTCAGCGGTCAATAATTCCCATTCAGCCCCCTTCTTTTGGAAGGGGGCTTTTGTTTGCGCAGCATTGCAAATTGATCTTACATACCAGATAGACTGGCAAACAAACAAGTACAACACCTGTCTTTGGGCTCTCATTCTTTTTCCAACCCTCTTCTCACCCCGGCCATGATCTGCCGGCATTTCCCATGCGCAGGAAAGGCCGGGGCGTGGCAGGTCCCCGCTCCCGCACTTGGACGTTTTTCAGTAAATTGTTGCATCAATCATGACATGAAAAAGTTCTTTCCTTTCATTTCCGTACTCCTTTTGATGTCCGCGACGCAATCACCTCCCGGACTCTTTGAAGTGCGTAAAGGGAAAATCGAATTTCATTCCAGCGCAAAGCTCGAACTCATCAAAGCCGAATCAGACGCGTTGAAAGGCCTGGTAGACCTTGGCCGCAAGCAGTTTGCTTTCAAGGTGGCATTGAACAGTTTCAAGGGATTTAACAGCCCCCTGCAACAGGAGCATTTCAACGAGAACTACCTTGAAACAGAAACCTACCCTGATGCCAGTTTCAGCGGCAAGATCATTGAAGATGATGACCTTAGCAAAGACGGCACTTACACCATACGCGCCAAGGGGAACCTCAGTATCCATGGTGTCATACAGGAAAGGATCATTCGCAGTACGGTGCAGGTAAGCCAGGGCAAAATCAAATTACAGTCCAGTTTCACCGTATTGCTATCCGACCATGATATCAAAATACCCAGGATCGTTTCTGAAAAATTGTCTTCGGAGATCAGCGTACAAATCCTGGCCGAACTTGAACCAAAATAATCCCGCGAATTGCGTTCAACCACCCTGCATATCATACTGCTCTTGCTGTTCACGTCGCCTGAACTGGAGGCACAAACAGGATTCGCACAGGTGTATACCATCGATGAAAACGACGAGAACCTCATGGTCCAAAGTCTCCACAGTGATGGCAGGGGATTCATCTGGGTTGGTACAAAAGACGGTGCCTATCGGTTCAACGGGAGACAGTTCATCAATACCATTCCAGACAGCCTTCGCAGCCGGTTCAATGTGACTGCCATGGCAAAAGACAGTATCGGCAGGCTATGGATCGGCACATCCGGCGGACAGATTGCTTACCGGCAAGCCGGGCAGTGGGTAATGTTCATGCCGGAAGAAGGGCTACCCCGGAAGGCTATCACGGATATTATTTTCGATCGCCATCAGCACCTCTGGTTTGCCGCAGTAGACGAAGGCGTATATATGTATGCAGGCCATCGCATGACCAATATCAACATGGACGACGGTTTACCGGACAACTACGTGTATTCCCTGGAAGCCATGCCTGATGGACAGGTGCTGGCCGGAACAGACAGGGGAATCGCGCGCATCCTGCTGGAAAAAGCGAAGAAGAAGGTTGCCGTGTATGCTTCGCGGGACGGGCTCCCAGACAATATCGTTCGTTCCATCGCCCCTTCATCCGAAGCCGGCCTTTACTGGATCGGGATGGAAGACAATGGCATATTCCTGTATGACGCCATCCATAACCGGGATGCAGGCATGCGCTTCCCAAAGCCATGGCCGTTTGGCCGAGTCAATGACCTGATGTCTGACGGGAAAAGTCTCTGGATCGCCACCGAAGACTCCGGTTTGCTTGAATGCAGTGTATCAAACCAAGGCGTGGGCACGTACCTCAATCCATTACCGTCCTTGAATAAAGCAGGCAAACTGATGACAGACGCCGCTGGTCAATTGTGGTTCAGTACACCCGGGCAGCTGGTAAGGACCACGGTAACACAAATGGGATTCATGGATTCCATAGGACATGAAGTATTCACCGGAATTCATGCCCTGCATATTACTACGGATCGTACCGTATGGATCTCACAGGGCAAGGGCGTGGAAAAACTCATACAAAAAGACGGTCAATGGATGGTGAGCGATCGCTATACTTTCCCAGGCATTGCACTGGAAGATATAACAACGCTCTACCTCGATACGGAAGGCATCTTATGGATTGGTACCATTGGTGCAGGCATACTGCGACTGAATACCTCCACTGGCCGATGGGCGAAATTAACGGGCAATCCGGTCACGGAAAACAGCCATATCCTTTCGATCGCCGGCAAAGGGCGCGAGGTATGGATTTCGGGACTCAACGGGATAGCACGCTACAATATTTTTGAAGGTTACGGGCTCAACAGCCAACCGGTTTTCACCAATTACAGCAAGCGTTCCGGAATCGGCAGCGACTACGTCTACCAGGTGTTTATCGACTCCCGTAACCGCGTATGGTTTTGCACGGACGGTGCAGGCCTGGCCTGTATGGAAGATAACCAGATACGATCCTTCGCAGACAGTCCCGGCCTTAAAAGCAGCGTGGTGTACGGAATGACAGAAGGGCCGGAAGGTACCCTTTGGTTTAATACCCTTGAAAGCGGAATCGTACAGTATGACGGCAGGAAATTCACAGCATTCTATAACCTGCCCGGCAACCAGGGCGGTTCCGTGAGTTCCATCCTTTCAAATGGTGAACAACTGGCCATCATGCATAAGCGGGGACTGGAATTACTGGATATCCATAGCGGCCGATCGATCCACTATGGCCGGAATAACGGGATTAACCGGCCGCAGGTAAACCTGAATGTCATGGCACTGGATGCAGAAGGGTCCGTCTGGATTGGAATGGATCCCGGAATTATCCAGGTAAAGAAAAGAGATCCGTCCGCCAGGCTGATGCCCGTTACGTTGATCACCGCGCTACAGGTTTATGGTCGCGATATCTTTCCAATGGATGCCAATCGGTTTGACTGGTCAGACAACAATGTGACCATCCGTTATGAAGGACTGCATTACCCGGACCCTGATCAGGTTCGATTCCAATACCGGCTGGACGGTTACCACAAGGGATGGATTACTTCCAGCGATCGCGAGGTGAACTTTCCCAGGCTGGCACCAGGCAACTACCGCTTCCGCGTTCGCTCAGCCGCAGACAACCGCTTTGAACTGGGCGAAGAAAAAACCCTTTCGTTTTACATCGGCATGCCCTTTTGGAAAACCTGGTGGTTCATCATGGGCAGCTCCGCCATCGCCGTCCTGCTGTTATGGTTGATCATGCGACAAAGGTTTCACCAGCTGCAGCAATGGGAGAAGCTGAAACAGGACAAGATACAGGCCGAGCTGCAGACACTCCGGGCCCAGGTAAATCCGCATTTCCTGTTCAACAGCTTCAACACGCTGATGGGTGTACTGGAAGAAAACCCTGAACAGGCAATGACCTATACCGAGAAACTTTCGGCATTTTACCGGAATATGCTCAGTTACCGTGAAAAAGACCTGATTCCCTTGCAGGATGAAATCAAAATGCTGGATACCTATATCTACCTGCAACAACAGCGCTTCGGGCAGGGGCTCCACTATCGTATGGAAATACCAGGCAACCAGCAGCATCAATACTTCGTACCTCCCATGACAATGCAACTGCTTGCGGAGAATGCGATCAAGCACAATACCATTTCCATTGATCAGCCCCTTCAGCTGCGGGTGACGCTGGAAGGCGACCGCCTGCTGGTGAGCAATACGATCCACCGAAAGAAGCATCCGGAAGGTGGTGAAGGCGTGGGACTTCGGAATATAACCGCACGGTATGCATTGTTTACGTCCCGCGAAGTGGCTATACAGGACGATGGGCGGCATTTTACAGTGGCTTTACCCCTTATAAACACAAATCATTATGCGCATCCTGATCGTGGAAGATGAAATGCCCGCCCAAAAACGGCTGGCTAAACTCATCAGCGAAGTGATCCCTGGCAGTGAAATTGCCGGCACTTGCACCAGTATTGAATCGGCCGTTGCCTGGTTTCATGAAAACCCCATGCCCGAACTCATTTTCATGGACGTCCAGCTGTCAGACGGACGCAGTTTCGATATCTTCAACGATGTACAGGTAACCGCTCCCGTTATATTTATCACGGCTTACGACCAATATGCCGTGGAGGCATTCCGTGTACAGAGCATCGACTATATTCTCAAGCCCATTACACGGGAGTCCCTGGAACAGGCCTGGCAGAAACTGGGTGAGATGCGCAGGTTATTCTCCACTCCCCCGGACTACCGGGAAAAGCTCCAATCCCTGGAACCGGCCGGGCGGACATATAAGAAGCGGTTTGTTATCCGTTTTGGCGAGCATATCCGTACCATCCCTACCGAAGAGGTTGCCTTTTTCCATACAGAGCACAAGGTCAATTTCCTTACAACCCTTGAAGGAAGGAAATTCCCCATCGATTTCAATCTTGACCAGTTGGAATCTACCCTGGATCCCGAACGCTTCTTCCGTATCAATCGCCAGTATATCATTGGGATCCATGCCATTGCGGATATGCGGGCATACACCAAGGGGAGGGTCTTTATCCATCTACAGCCACCGGCACCGCAGGAAACAATTGTCAGCGTAGAACGCTCAGCGGCATTCAAACTCTGGCTGGGCCAGGGAAACCCTGAGACGTAAGTTCTGTAGGGTGTGCTTCTTTCGCCGCTCCGGGGAATTGAATCCATGGCATGGAAAATGACGGTCATACACCGGGGGCCGAATGCTGGGACGGGGTCCGGAAACCAGGACCATGTCCGGTTCAGCACCTGAATATTCCCGTTCAGTAGGAACCAGCCCTTGAAAAAAGTGACATGGCATAGTTTTAACATGTGAACGGAAGGAACATGAAAAAAATCATTGCCCTCATCGGTATCGTTGCGCTCATAGCCATCGGATGGGCTGCCTGGTATGCCTTCAACAAGCCGCACAGGAGCCTCGACGAAAGCCAGATGATCCGCGTCCAGGCTGATTCGCTTTTCCTGGCATTCCAGCAGGACGAAACGACGGCCAATGCGGCTTACCTGGACAAAGCACTTGAAGTCAGTGGGATGATCGCTGAGATCAAAACCAACCAGCAAGGACAAACCGTACTGGTCCTGGATTCAGGTGACCCAATGGGAGGTATTGTATGCACGCTTACCAGGCCAGCAGAGGGATTGGTAAAAAGCCAGCAGGTTATTGTCCGCGGATTCTGCAGCGGCTACCTGTCGGATGTTGTGCTGCGCGATGGAATCCTGGTTAATCCATAATTACCATATATGAAACAACTAAAAACACTCCTGTCGATGGCTCTCCTGGCCATGGGAATAATCGTATCCTGTACCCATGAGCCAATTCCTGAACCACCATCGGGCGGAGGAGGTGGTGGTGGCACCGGGTCTAATAAAATTTGCTTTGAGTCAGACGTCTTACCACTTTTCCAGTCGAACTGCGCCAAACCCGGTTGCCACGACGCGATCACCCATGAGGAAGGGTACGTGCTGGACTCCTATACCAATATCACGAAGCGTGGGATCATTCCCGGTAAAGCCACATCCAGTGAATTGTACAAAGTGCTATTTAAGTCGGGAGACGACCGGATGCCGCCACCACCCCACCCCGCCCTTACCAGGGCCCAAAGCGATGCCATCGGGCAGTGGATCAATGAGGGCGCATTGAATACAACCAACTGTGGCACAAACTGCGATACCGCGATTTTTTCCTACTCGGCCGGAGTCAACCCCATATTGCAAAACAATTGCGTGGGATGCCATAACGCTACTACCCAGAATGGCGGTGTAAACCTGGCAACCTATGCCAATGTAAAGCCGTATGCAGACAATGGAAAACTGTACGGAAGCGTCGCCCATGTTAGCGGCTTTAAGCCTATGCCCAATGCGAGCACCAAACTCTCCGATTGCCAGATTCGCGTCATAGAAAAATGGGCAAAGGCCGGCGCACCGAACAATTAAGAAATATCAAATGAAACGACTACTGCATCTTATCCCTATGGCCCTGGCCGGATGTTTCCTGGCAAGCCTTGGAGGCTGTTATTACGATAAGGAAGACATCCTGTATCCCGGGGGAAACTGCGATACCAGCAACGTTACCTACAGCACCACCGTATCGGGAATCATGGTTGCCAATTGTAACGTTTGCCACAGTACATCCAGCGCAAATGCCAGTGGTGGCGGGATTCAGCTCGACTCCTATACAAAACTGAAAGTGTATGTGGACAACGGGCGACTAATGGGTTCCATCAATCACGCGGGTGGGTACTCGCCCATGCCCAAAAATGCTACCAAGCTTAGCAATTGTGATATTTCCAAAATACAGGCCTGGGTAAATGCCGGTGCCCCAAACAACTAAGCCATAAATATTCAAACATGAAAAACATAATCCTTATCGCCCTGCTCCTGTCAGGATTCCAGGGACTGCAAGCGCAGGACATTTTCTTCACAAGGACAGGCAAAGTGGAATTCAAGGCGGGCAGTTCCGTAGAGGATATTGACGGTGTCAACAACGAGGCCGCCAGCATGATACATACAAAAACCGGTGAAATTGCCTTCACCCTCCTCGTCAAGAGCTTTCACTTCAAACGCGCATTGATGGAAGAGCACTTCAATGAAAACTACATGGAAAGCACGGTGTATCCAAAAGCCTCCTTCAAAGGAAAGATTACCAACCTTGCCGCCGTCAATTTTGCAGCGGCCGGCCAATACAATGCCACAGCAGAAGGGGAACTCACCATACACGGTGTTACCAAAAAGGTTACCGTGCCCGGAAAGATTACCGTGCAAAACGGAAAATTCAGCGGACAGTCCACGTTTAAAATACTACTCAGCGACTACGGGATAAAGGTACCCAGCGTGGTAGCAGATAAGATCGCAAAGGAAGCTGAGATCACCGTGCTATGCCAGTACGAACCTAAATGAACCGGACCCCAGTTGAATCACGCTTGCGGCTGAAACCACCTGGCTTCCTCACGCAACATTTAACGCCCTACAGCATATGAAATACCGACCATCAACCCTCCCTGTACCAAAAGTCCTTTTCCTGTCCCTGGGCATCCTTGCCGGCAGTTCCATCCTGGCGCAGAAAAAAGATACAACCGACCTCATGTCCATGTTGGAAAAGGAAACCGCCCGCAAACCCGTGACGAATTATACGATCGCCACTTTCAAGACAACGAGGCTGATCAACGCCCATTCGATCGAGCATGTGGCTGGCGGCGTGATGGACGTGAAGATCTCGCACCGATTCGGTACCCTGAACAGTGGCTTTTATGAGCTCTTCGGCCTGGACAACGCGTCCATCCGTATTGGCGCCGACTACGGCATCACAGACTGGCTGATGATCGGACTGGGAAGGGCCAGTTACGAAAAACAGTACGATGGATTTATGAAAGTGAAATTGCTCCGTCAATCCAGCGGGGCGAAAAAAATGCCCGTGAGCATTTCAGGCTTCGCGGGGATGTACTACAATACCCTGAAATGGTCTGAACCGGACAGAGAAAACTACGAAACCTCCAGGATCAACTACGCTTTCCAGCTCCTGATCGCACGGAAATTCAGTGAAGGGTTTTCCCTGCAGCTCAGTCCCACCCTGGTTCACAAAAACCTGGTACCGGGTGCAGACGATCCCAACGACCTGCTCAGCGTGGGTATTGGCGCCAGGCAAAAACTGACCAAAAGGATGAGCGTGAATGTTGAATACTACTACCAGGTCCCTGGCTACAAGCTTGAGGGTTCCGTAAACCCGCTCAGTATCGGATTGGACATTGAAACCGGCGGCCACGTATTCCAGTTCATCTTTACCAACTCCACCGGCATCGCCGAGAACCAGTATATCACCGGCACAACTGGAGAGTGGTCCAACGGCGACGTACATTTCGGATTCAATATCGCCAGGGTCTTTACGCTGGGAAAGAAGAAGAAGTGAGATGTTAGATCTGAGAAGTTAGAAGTGAGAACCGCGATGTTACTTCTAACTTCTCAGATCTAAAATTGTACTTCTAACAATGCTTTCAATGCCAGCTCATACCCCTTCAGCCCCAGGCCGGAGATCGTTCCACGGGCTTTGGCGGAAACATGGGAAATTTTCCGGAAGTCCTCACGGGCATGCACATTCGAAATATGGACTTCAATAACGGGCGATGTAATGGCGGCGATGGCGTCTCCGATGGCAACGGAAGTATGCGTATACCCGCCCGGGTTGAGGATGATGCCGTCTGATTCAAACCCGAAACGCTGCAGGGCATTGACCAGCTCACCTTCCACATTGCTTTGGAAATAGTGGAAGACTACGTCCGGATATAGCTTCTCCAGCTCCTCGAGGTATGATTCAAACCCCCTGCTGCCGTAGATGCCAGGCTCCCGCTTGCCGAGCAGGTTGAGGTTTGGGCCATTGATGATGGTTATACTTTTGGGATCAGGCATGGTGTATACATGAACGCTTTCGCGCATTGGCGGATTTGCGCATTAACAGCCACTAATATAACTTTAATTCCATTTGATTCTCCTATCCCCTATCCCCTATCCCCTATCCCCTATCCCCTATCCCCTATCCCCTATCCCCTATCCCCTATCCCCTATCTCCTATCCCCTATCCCCTATTCCCTATCCCCTATCCCCTAATGTTTTAATT
>JALOMP010000079.1 GCA_025455365.1 Chitinophagaceae bacterium
CCTGCTCAAGACCATCACGGATCGATACAACGGCCAGACCTCCCCTTACTATGCCGCTTCCAGGCTCTGGGTGGATGCCATCATTGATCCAGTTGAAACACGCAACGTAATTTCAGAAAGCCTCACCGCCGCAAACCAATCGCCGCTGGAAAGCCTGATGAAAGTGGGTGTGTTCCAGGTGTAGTAGGGGTTCATGGTTCATGGTTCGTGGTTAATGGTTCATGGTTCGTAATCGAAAAAATGACTAAATTTGTTGGTTCTCATTTAGAGTTTTTAAAAAAACAGTCAACCGTCAACCAATTCCATGAAATCCATCCTCCCCTTCCTGGTGCTTGCCATGCTCCTGGGCGCTTGCAGCAAGGACTCCAGTGAACCGGAACCTGAAATTCCGGACCAGGGATTTACGGAAGAGTTCGAATCCGCTGCGGCCGCGGCTGTCAGGGGTTGGATCTATATCAACCGGAGTGTGGACCTCGGCAGCACCAACTGGAGCAATCCAACAGACCCTCCCTTTCCCGCTTATTCATACACCAGTAACCTGAATGGATACCTGTGGGCTGATTTTAATTCAACATCCTCTGCTGCCGGAACGATTTCCAACTGGGCTCTTTCCCCCATTACGATCATGCAAAACGGGGACAAGATCGTGTTCCATACCCGTGCTCAGTTATTCTATTTCAACAATGACTCCACCGATTTTGTGAACCGGCTGCAGGTTCGTCTTAACACCCGGAATACAGGTCAGGAAGTGGGCAATGGAACTTCAACGGGCGACTTCAATACCCTGATCCTGGATATTAACCCCGGTTACAATGAATTCCTCTACCAGTCCTGGATAAACCGGGAGGCGAGCGCGCTGAATGCCTATCCACACCGGTGGACGCGTTTTGAAGCCGTCATCAGTGGGTTGACCGGCCCAACGGAAGGACGCTTCGCCTTTCGCTATTTCATTGAAGGTGCCGGTAACAACGGCCGGGGCACCGCCGTTGGGATCGACAAAGTGGAATACGTCCCTGCCGCACAGTAAGGCCGGGATTGTCTGAAGAGAATCCCTGATCTCCCCCATTTATACCTGGGTCCATAACTTCATACCCGCCAAATCTGCATTCTGACGCCTGATAGTTTTACCTTCGCACAAACCGTTTCCATGACTATACCCGTCTTCCAGGTTGACGCCTTTACCCATTCCATTTTTTCCGGAAACCCGGCAGCCATCTGTCCCATACCTTCATGGCTACCCGAAGACATCATGCAACGCGTCGCCATGGAGAACAACCTGGCGGAAACGGCATTTGTCGTACCCGAAGGTGAGGATTACCATATCCGGTGGTTCACGCCCACGGTGGAAGTAGCGCTTTGCGGACATGCGACGCTCGCGGCTGCCTTTGTGTTTTTCGAACATCTCGGCTACCAGCGGCCGCTCATCCGCTTCAATTCCAAGTCCGGCTGGCTCACCGTAGAACGCAACCCGGATGGCAGGTACACCCTGGACTTCCCGGCCGACCCTCCTGCCATCCACCCGGATCCCGTGCCTGGTTTGCTGGAAGGGCTGGGCGTTTCACCGCGGGATATCTGGAGAGGCAAATTTGACTTCATGGTGGAACTGGAAAATGAGGAAGCCGTGGCAGCGCTGAGGCCTGATTTCAGGTCTTTGTCGGGTATCAAATCCAGGGGTATACTCGTTACCGCCCGGGGAAAAGAAGCGGACTTCGTTTCCCGGTGCTTTTTCCCGCAATCGGGTATCGATGAGGACCCTGTTACCGGCTCAGCCCATTGCCTGCTGACACCATACTGGACCCAGAAAACGGGAAAGCAACATTTCAAGGCCATTCAATGGTCGGCACGGAAAGGATGGCTGGATTGCCAGCTCGCTGGTGATCGTGTACGCATGTCCGGTAGCGCAACATTATTTCTTAAAGGCGAAATCTATCTCCCTTGATCCACGAGGACGGTCTGACGATTTATACAGACGGTTCCTCGCGCGGCAACCCCGGCCCGGGCGGTTACGGGGTTGTCCTGATCTGGAAAGGCATCGTCAAGGAATTCTCCCGGGGATTCCGCCTGACCACCAATAACCGCATGGAACTTTTATCGGTGATCGAGGCCCTGGAAGCACTGAATCGGGAAGGGCTCGACATCCGCGTCTACTCCGATTCGCAGTATGTGGTAAAAGCGGTTCGCGAGGGCTGGCTTGAAAACTGGATGCGGACCAATTTCAAGGGTGGGAAAAAAAATGCGGACCTTTGGAGGCGTTTCCATGCGCTTTCCAAAAAGCACCGTATTAATTTTGTGTGGGTGAAAGGACATGCGTCCAATCCCTACAACAACCGGTGCGATGAATTGGCCACAGCCGCTGCCGACGGAACGAAACTTGATATAGATACCGGCTACGAGCAAGGCCAGTGAATGGGATCGCCCGGCAGATACTTATAAATCTTTCTTCATGACAGGTCCGCATACAGGCAAGCGCGCTCACTGGGAAAGTATATACGAGGAAAAGCCACTGGAATCACACGGGTGGTACCAGCCTGTACCCCTGCATTCCCTTCATCTGATTGAACAGTGCGGATTGCAGCCCGAGATGTCGATCATAGACATTGGCGGCGGCGACAGCCTGCTCGTTGACCACCTGCTGGATAAAGGGTTTCACAACATTACCGTACTGGATATCTCGGCATCCGCTTTGGAAAGGGCCCGTATAAGACTGGGTGAAAAAGCCGGGCTCGTAGACTGGGTACAGTGCGATGTTACCACCTTTTCGCCATCTCACAAGTTTCATGTCTGGCACGACAGGGCTGCTTTTCATTTCCTGCTGGAACCGGGCGATATACAAGCGTATATGCAGGTCCTCCGGTCATGCATTGAACCTGGAGGCTACGTGATCCTGGGCACTTTTTCGGAAATGGGACCGAAAACCTGCAGCGGGCTTCCCATAAAGCAGTATAACCCGCGTACGATGTCCGCGCTCTTTTCACCCGATTTTGACGTCCTGGACCTGGAATATGCCGATCATTTCACCCCTTCAGGAAGCCGCCAGCATTATATCTTCGGAAGGTTCCGGAAAAAGTAAAGCATCCTTTGGAGGATGCTTCAACAATTTATTTCATTCGTTTTAAAACTTGTCAGATAGCAGGTTGCCTTACAACATACCGTTTCAACAGGAAATATCCTCCGAAGAGTACTACACTGAAAAATATGGTTCCGTACAGGCTTGTCTGAAAAAAAGGAAGGCCATCCACGTATGTCTGGACCAGTCCGGAGAAGGTTTTGGGGCGAAAATACCCGCCGCCACCGGCCCATACCAGGAAATTGGATGCCAGGAAATATACGACAGGCGCTGCCAAAGCCCCTGCGGCGATCTGGCTGATTTTCGTCTCCCCGACCCGGAATCCGATGATCGCCAGCGATGCAATCAGCAGGTAGTTGGTCAACTGGCCACTATAGAAGCCTTCGATCGGTGTAATCTGGAACAGAAAAAGAACATGATATACCAGGTCTGATAAAAACAGGGACAGCACCGGGAAAAGAAATGCCAGCTTTTTATCCTTGAACACGGAACCGCCAAAAACCGCCATCGCCAGGTGCGGTGCAAAACCCCAGATCCTGCCTGGCAGCGCACGATAAAGTGCTGCAATGACAACCAGCAGGATTATGGAAACGATCGTTTGTTTATCGAACTTCATATGAAGGAACGTTTGGACGGCAAAAATACAGCATTTTCGGTGCCGCCAAGGATACGGGCCTCCGCTTTTTTCCTCACAGTGTGGGTATCCTAGAATGGCACGGAAGCCCTGTAAAACCTGGAAGCGGAGGAAACCAGCAATTCGGCCTTCTCCCCGGGCAGCAAAAATATGGCCTGCCCCTTCGTGGATTCAATCGTTCTTTCGCCCTGCCATTGTACCGTTCCGCTTAGTTGCAGCCATATTTCAGGTCCTTTGGCGAGGGTTTCAAAAACCTGGCCGCTGCTCAATTCGATCGCATCCAGCCTGAAATCCTCCACGGGACAGGGATAGTGCGTCCAGGGGCCATCCTTCTCCCCTGTCAGTATCGCTGGCCGTACATATTCAAATAATGTATGCTTTAGCAATTCCGGAATGTCCATATGCTTGGGTGTCAAACCAGCCCTGAGTACATTGTCGGAATTAGACATCAGCTCAATATTCTGTCCCTCGAGGTAGGCATGCGGGATACCCGCCCCCTGGAATATCGCTTCACCCGGGTTCAGTTTTACGATATTGAAAAAGTAGATGGAGAAGATCCCACGATCCAAATGATGAAACTCAGGGGCTTTGTCCTGTAAAACCTTCGCCGCCCAGTAATCAGGCGATGACTTTGGCAATATACCCTTCTCATAAGCAGGGATGACGCTACGGGCCAGTGGCTGGAGGATGGCATCCACACCGGGCTGAGGAAGCTCCATAACATATTGATACAGACCCTTCAGGCCTTTGCTTTCCAGGATGGGTAAAAGGATGCCCAGGTGTTCATGCCCCTCCAGGCTTTCCATGAGGTTTTCCCGGAATCCATGCAGCAACCAGAACTCGCCGAGGGCCAGCATGGCTTCTGGTTTGTGGTTGGCGTCCCTGTAATTCCGGTTCGGTGCGTCAAGGGCAATGCCTTCTGCATTTTCCCGCTCAAAACCTTTCCGGGCCTCCTCTTTATTGGGATGTACCTGGATCGACAACATGCCACGTACATCAAGCAACTTCAACAGGAATGGCAGTTCGCCGAATTTTTCAAGTACCGTCTTGCCCAGGTACCGGCGGGGTTCTGAACGGATCAACTCGGGCAGGCCCGTGTATGCGTGATCGCTTAAACGTACCCGCGCCGGACCGCCGGCATGTGCGCCGAGCCAATATTCAGCATGAGGCGTATGTTCCGGGTTGGGAATGGAAAGCAGTTCGGGGATATACGTAAAGCCGCCCCATGCATAGTGTTGGATACTTCCTTTCAATAGATACATAAGATTGGGTATACACGCGGAATGAACAAAATGGCTGATGAAGTATGACAAAAAACAGGCGCACGCTGTTTTTTACCCAGGCCAGTCCTCCCGCGATCCTTTATTTTCGAAGATAGAGAAAAGACGCCGATGGCGATACACAACGAAACAGGGAAACAAGGGGAAGAAAAGGCGGCACGGTGGCTTCGTAAAAGGGATTTTGAAATTCTGGAGCGAAACTGGCGTTGCGGGCACCTTGAAATTGACATCATTGCCACAAAAGACCAATACCTGCATTTCATTGAAGTGAAAACCCGCACCAGCAATCACTTTGGTTACCCCGAAGAGGAAGTGAGCCGCGGAAAACTGCGTCACATGATAGACGCCGGTGTTGCCTGGCTGGCCCTGCATCACGGATGGAAAAGGGTCCGGTATGATATCCTGGCGATACGCCTGAACACAGCGGGAAAAGATGAATACTTGCTGATCGAAGATGTGTACCTGTGATCCAATATCCACCAGCTCATTTTCCCTGCTCCATTCGTTCCATCAGCTTCTCTACCATTTTATAGGTAGCCGGGCAATAAGCCACATTCTGCTTATGCCAGTGGATATAGTCTGTCATCTTCTTGCGTGTGAGATGGGGAAACCCTGCGCAATCGGCAGGACGCACTTCATAGATCGAACACATATTGGTCTTCAAGTCGAGAAACTGGCAGGGATTGGCGGTGTTCATCCAATCGCCCTGCTTATCCTTATAGAGCCATTTTTCCCTGAACGCCGCGGGTGTCATGCCCAGGTGACCGGAGATGCGGTCAACATCGGACTTTTTGAAAGTGGGCGTCATTTTCTTGCAGCAGTTTGCACAAGTAAGGCAGTCCACTTCCTGCCATACTTCCTTGTCAATCTCCACGGCCATCTGGTCCAGCTTTGCCGGTGGTTTTCTTTCTACCCGCGCGAGGAAACGCCTGAATGCGGTTTTATGTCGGGCTACTTTAAGGGCAAAGGAACGGAGGTTGACCGCTTTCATGCGCAGGGGGCTTGTGTGACTGATTTGCGTTAAATTGGCCAGCGAAAATATGGGATTTGCTTCGATTCTGATTCCCTGTTCCATCTAAATCCGCCGACAAGATCCATGTGGGATGCCTATAAAAAAGGATTCAGCGCTTATTTAAGGTTGGAGAAATCACTCTCCGCCAACTCCATTGACGCGTATGTGCGGGATATCGAGAAACTGACACAGTATATGGAAATCAAGGCAACACGCCGCCAACCTGGCGAACTTACCCTTGAAGACCTCCAGGCATTTGTACGCTGGATCGCGGAACTGGGTATGAGCGATCGGTCGCAGGCCCGTATGATCTCCGGGCTACGGGCTTTCTATGCCTATTGCAGATTGGAAGAGATCTGCACGCAGGACCCTACCGAACTCCTGGAAGCGCCCCGGCTGAGGCGTTCGCTGCCCGATGTGCTCAGCCCGGAAGAGATTGAAAACATGATTACAGCCATCGACCTGAGCAAGCCGGAAGGCGGCCGGAACCGGGCGATTGTCGAAACGCTCTACAGTTGCGGCCTTCGGGTCAGCGAACTGGTTAACTTGAAGATCTCGCAATTATACCTGGACATTGGCTTTATCCGGGTGATCGGCAAGGGCGATAAGGAACGAATGGTCCCCATCGGGCAGGACGCCGTGAAATATATCCGCATCTACAAAGACGAAATTCGGGTACACATTCCCGTGTCAGCCGACTGCGAAGACATCCTGTTTCTGAACCGCCGCGGCCGGCGCATGACCCGTGTGATGATCTTCTACATTATCCGCGACCTCGCCGCGAAGGCCGATATCCGGAAAACGATATCGCCCCATACCCTGCGCCATTCCTTCGCTACGCACCTGGTGGAAGGCGGCGCCGACCTCAGGGCCGTGCAGGAAATGCTCGGGCACGAAAGCATCACTACCACGGAGATCTATACACACCTCGACCGGGATTTCCTGCGTGATACCTTAAGGCGATTTCATCCAGGATACCAGCGGTAGTGGTCGGTCAACCGTCAACTACTTATCCGCCAACATGGCCGCCATATCCACCAGTTGCAGGAATTCATGCCGGTATCCTTCCGTATCCCGGCCGATCGATGACGCGGCCATACTGCGGACCGCCGCATATTCCAGGTTGCCCTTGAATGCAGAATTCCGGAGCAGCATTCCGAAACCAGCCACGGAAGCGGCAAAGCGAAAGTTCTCGGAACAGTTCGACCATGCCTGGCGACGGTCCCGCACCGGGTGCACCATCAGTTTGCTGACCATGCCTTCAGGCTTCTTGTACCGGAGCTTAATGGTCATCAGTTCATCGCCGAACATGCTTTTGGGCGAAGTTTTGATCACCGGCTGATACCTGAGCATATCCACGCTGTCAAGATCCGAACTTCGAACCCCTGCCGGAATGATCTCATAGAAAGCCGTCACGGTATGGCCGCTGCCGAGGTCGCCGGCATCTTTCCGGTCGTTGTTGAAATCCTCTTTGGCCAGGATCCTGTTTTCGTACCCGATCAGCCTGTATCCCTGAACCAGGGCGGGATTGAACTCGATCTGCAGTTTGACATCTTTGGCGATCGTAAACAGGGTGCCGCCGAATTCATTCACCAGCACTTTCCGGGCCTCGTTCAGATTGTCGATATACGCGTGGTTGCCGTTGCCCTTGTCGGCCAGTTTTTGCATTTTGGCATCCTGGTAATTGCCCATCCCATAGCCCAGCACGGTCAGGAACACACCCGACTGTCGCTCCTCCTCGATCAGCCTCTCCATGGCGTCATCACTGCTGGCGCCCACGTTGAAGTCGCCATCCGTACAAAGAATCACGCGGTTGTTACCGCCCTCCCGGAAATGCTCCCGCGCGGTTTTGTAAGCCAGCCTGATGCCGGCGCCACCGGCCGTGGAACCGCCGGCTTCCAGGGCATCAATCGCCGCTTTGATTCTCTTTTTTTCTGTACCGGGTGTTGGTGGCAACACCAGCCCGGCAGCACCCGCATATACCACCATCGACACATGGTCCTGCTCCCGTAGCTGGTCCGCTAGCATTTTCATGGACGCTTTCACCAACGGCAGTTTTTGCGGATCCTGCATGGAGCCGGATACGTCAACCAGGAACACGAGGTTGGAAGGCGGCAGGTTCTGCACGGGAATGGTCTTGCCCTGAATGCCAATCATGGCCAGCCGGTGACGGGGATTCCAGGGGCAATCGGCCAGTTCCGTATGCACGGCAAAGGGATCTTCGGTTATGGGTTGGGAATAGTTGTACTTGAAATAATTTACCATCTCTTCAATCCTGATACTGCCCTTCGGGGGGAGTTGCCCCAGCTGGATAAATCGGCGCAGGTTGCTGTAGGATGCGGCGTCCACGTCAATAGAGAAAGTGGACAGGGGATTCTCGCTGACTTTGAGGAACCGGTTTTCCTGGATATAATCATAGCCCTCCCGTTCAAATAATGCCAGCTGTTCGGGTGTTGGTGCCCGTGAGCCATACAAACCGGCGTCCCGATTGGGGAGACCAGCGACGCGCATACCCGGATTCTTTCCCGGAGAGACATATACACCGGCGGCCCTGCCCTGCAGGTTCGGTGATGAGGCCTGCATGGAACTGTAACCCCTGATCTTAACTGAAGCGCCGGTGAACTCCTTTTTGGACCGCGGCGCGTATCCGGACACAACCACTTCTTCCAGGTGCCGCGCTGAAGCCGACAGGGAAATGCGGATGACGCTGTTTTTCAGGGCTTTTACTTCCGTTGGTTCATACCCAACATAAGATACCACCAGGATCGTGCCCTCCCCGGGTACTTCGATCGAGAAGGCGCCGTTGTAGTCGGTGGAAACATGTTTCCGGCTGCCTTTGACAGACACTGAAGCGCCCGCAAGGGCATTGCCCGCATCGTCTTGAACGAAGCCGGAAGCGATGAAGGATTCTTTCACGTTAAATGCCAGTAGCAGCAGCAGGGCCGTGCACAGGATGAATGACAGGTATCGCATACAATGGAATTTACCGGTCTGATGCAGCCATTTTACGGATTACACAATCCTCCTGAAAGATTTTGTAATTTCCAATCGCCCCATGCATTTCCTGCACGCCATACACAACGATCCGGACAGCGATGAGTCGCTGGCCCTGGCGTACAGGGAAACGGGCGACATGCAAGTCCTTGGTAAACTCTACCAGCGATACATGGAACTGGTCTATGGCGTTTGCCTCAAATACCTGAAAGACCCGGAGGCATCAAAGGATGCCGTGATGCAGATATTCGAAACACTCGTGGTAAAACTTCGCATCCACGAAGTGGAACATTTCAGGGCCTGGCTGCATGTGCTGGCCCGCAACCACTGCCTGATGCAGCTGCGCGGCGCCAAAAACAACCGCGTAACCGAAATCGACCCGGAGCGTATGCAATCGGCGGACGACCTGCATCTGAATGGCGTGATGGAACGGGAAGAAAACCTGGAAAAACTGGACGACTGCCTGCAGACCCTTCCGGCTGGCCAGCAGGAAGCGATCCGGCTCTTTTACCTCGAACAGAAATGTTACCGGGAAATTGCCGACCACACGGGGCAGCCCTGGAACATGATCCGGAGCCTGATCCAGAATGGCAGGCGCAACCTGAAGAATTGCATGGAGAAAAATGAAAAACAATCCACCCAAGAAAAGCGCATAAACTGACATGGGCGATCCCAAACAACCATATCGTTATACCCGTGGCGACCTTCAACGGTACCTGTCTGGAAAGATGAGTGCCGATGAAATGCACCTGTTGGAAAAAGCGGCGCTGGACGATCCATTCCTTGCGGATGCCCTGGAAGGCATGCTGGATATGCATGGCCCTGACCATGAAAAGGACTTGCAGGATCTGAGTCAGAAGCTGGACGAAAAACTCGGCCATTGGGCGCAAAAAGCTGATAAAAAAGATACGCCGGGACGCATTTCAACGCCTGGTATTGGTACGCCTGAAACCGCTGACGAGGGAGGAAGCATGAAGATGCCTTCGGCTGGTC
>JALOMP010000080.1 GCA_025455365.1 Chitinophagaceae bacterium
GCGCCACCATATCATCAAATGCCCCCATTGCGGGGAACCCATCGACCTTCACGAACACGACGCAAACCATTAATCCTTAAAATTTCGTGAATGTGTAAACAATGTTTTACATAATGTAATGTAAACTTTACATTTGGTAAAATTTACTTTACTATGTCACACGAGATGCTATTACCCAACCGGTTCAAGCGGATCGGGTGGTTTATCCTGGTTCCGGCTACCCTGGCTGGTATCCTGTTGATTTTCAAGGAGTTCGAAGCGGAATGGTTCCAGGCAAGCGTACCGGCCATTTTTGCCGATGAATTTCCGGGCGGTAGCAAGTCATTCACGATGATCGTCACAGACCTCACCAACACGGTGGTCGGTGTCCTCTTCCTGGTCGGGGCCATGATGGTGGCCTTTGCCAGGGAGAAAGTAGAGGACGAATATATCCGTCAGATACGGCTTTCATCCCTAATGTGGGCGGTTTGGGTGAATTACCTATTACTATTGGTAGGCTTCCTGTTTATCTATGGCATAGCCTTTTTATATGTCATGATCTATAATATGTTCACGATCCTGATCATTTTCATCACCCGGTATCATTACCTGCTCTATCGAACCACAAATGCGACCCGCCATGAAAAATAAAATCAGGATTGAAAGGGCGATCCTGGAGATGACCCAGGAGGAACTGGCCAGGCGGGTGTCAGTGAGCCGGCAAACCATCAATGCGATGGAGGCTGGTAAATATGTGCCATCCACTGTTTTGGCGCTTAAAATTGCGCAGGTTTTTCGCAAGCCGGTGGAAGAAATTTTCAGCCTGGAGGAAGACGACTGAGTATCGCCAATCATGCCGCCAGGTATCCAGGACAAGGCCACCCATGGGGATTAATGAACCAATGTACCAACCCTTCATTCGGAAGAAAAATCAAAAGCCATCCCCATTTGCGGGATGGCTTTTGCAGATATCGTTCATAGATCCTTTTACTTTTTTTCGGGGCGGGTGGTTTTCTTACCAACCGGCATTTTAATGGTTTCAGGGTATTCTTCCTTGATTGCCTCCGGGTTGGCGAGGATGAACTGCACCGATTCGCCCAACATCTGTACGCGTTGCGCGTTGAACTGCTCCATTTTATCCAACGGAAGTCTTAGGGCATAATCCTCCACGCCTACTTTTTCATCGAACCCGGGGTTCAGCGCATTAAACTGCTGGATGTCCATTCCCAGGTTCTTCGAAACGACCAGGGAGTGGTATTTACCGCTGATGGTCTGCGTGGTCGTTCCCGCTGTTAAGGTCGAATCCGGTTTCGGCATGGCGGCCTTGGCGTAATCTGCTGTGGTGGAGGTTGTTACGCCGCCATGTCCTTCCATGATATAGTGCGTGGCGATGAATTTCTTCACGTGATTGCGCGATTCCGCCGGAAGGTAATATTGCAGTTTCCAGAAATCACGGCTTTTCGATTTCCGGATCGCGGATTCAACCCGGGCATCTCCACCATTATATGCGGCAATCACCAGCAGCCAGTCGCCCAGCTGCCTGTAAAGGTCCTTCAGGTAACGGGCCGCGGCGTGGGTGCTCTTGTACAGATCGCGCCGATCGTCCCGGCTTTCATTGACTTTCAATCCATAAAGCCTGCCCGTTTCCGGCATAAACTGCCAGGGGCCAACGGCACCCTTGTTGGAAAGTGCGGAAGACTTGAGGTTGGATTCAATTACTGCCAGGTATTTCAGTTCTGTGGGAAGCTGGTATTTCGACAGGACCTGGTCGATCAGTACAAAATAGGAACCGCTCCGGCTTTTCATTTTCTCCAGGCGCTCCTGGTGAACGTCCAGGTAGTCCCTTACAAATGCGATGGCCATCGGATGAAGATCATCCAGGCCGGAATATTTACCAGCCGTTACGGGTGTGTAGGCATCTGTGCCAGTAGCAGACCTGTTATTGGCATCGCGCAGTCTTTCACGACCGGTTGAATCAGGTTGACGGGCATTCAGGGTAACGATTACCAGCTCCCGGGCAACCGGAAGAGAATCGGTTTCCCTTGGGCCTTGTGCGAATGCCGTTCCACTCACCAGTATGATACCGGTAGCGAAGAGGGCAATCCAGTGTTTTTTGTTGAATAATGCCATGATGTTCAGTTTTTTGTTTTCAGAGGGACGGGAAAAAGAACATGAACATGTTCCTGTTCCAGCCTGGGGAAAACCCTTAACTGTTTATCATAGCATACCGGGGAAGGAGCGTTTGACAAACCGGAGCAAAGTTAACTCATTCATCCGGTTTGACATGACCTGTACCCCAAAAGGCATGCCATTTGGATGTTTACCAATAGGAAAAGATAGCCCGGGTATGCCCGCCAGGTTGGCATAGACGGTAAAAACGTCAGCCAGGAACATGGAAATGGCGTCTTCGCTCTTTTCGCCGAAGCGGAAGGCGGTGGTGGGGGAGACGGGCGATAAGATCAGGTCGAAATCATTGAAAATGAGTAATGTATCATTTAAAATCTGTCGCCTGACCTGCTGTGCCTTGGTGAAATACGCATCGTAATAGCCGGCACTAAGTACGAAAGTGCCCAGCATGATCCGCCGTTTTACTTCCTTTCCGAACCCTTCAGACCGGTTTTGCTTGTAGAAGCTGTCCAGGTCAGTACCTGGATTTTCGGAGCGGTATCCATAGCGGATGCCGTCGTACCGGCTGAGGTTGGAGGAAGCTTCGGCGGTGGTCAGTACATAGTAGGTGGGTACGATATGGTCCAGGAAGTTTACGTCCACGGGTTCTACCGTATGTCCGTCTGCCTGGAGTTGGGCGATAAAGTCACGGATTCCGTTGGCAATGTCAGGATCGAGGGAGGGGTGTTCCAACGCCTGCCTGAAATAGGCGATCCGGAAAGTACGGTCCGATTGCAGTTGGCTTGAATAGGAAGGAACGGGGTCAAGGCTGACGGTGCTGTCAAAATCGTCTGGCCCGGCCATGACTTCCAGCATCAGGGCCAGGTCCTGCACGTCTGTTCCCAGAATTCCAATCTGGTCGAATGAAGAAGCATAGGCGATGAGGCCATAGCGGGAAATCCTGCCATAGCTTGGTTTAAGGCCCAGGATACCACAGAAATCGGCGGGCTGGCGGACAGAGCCACCGGTATCGCTGCCCAGGCTCACCATGCAGAGTCCTGCCTGTACGGCAACGGCTGAACCTCCCGAGGAACCACCCGGCACCCGGGTTTCGTCGAGTGCATTGAGGACTTTGCCATAGGCTGAATGCTCGTTGGAAGAGCCCATGGCAAATTCATCGCAATTGAGGTTCCCGATGATGATCGCGTCTTCCGCGAGCAGTCTTTCCACGGCGGTGGCATGGTAGAGGGATTGAAATCCGCGGAGCATGTTGGATCCGGCGGAAACGGGATGTCCTTTATAGCAGATGACATCCTTGATGCCCACGACCACACCGAACAAGCGACCGCGGGGTACCCCCGAAGCGATTTTTTGGTCCAGCGTACGGGCACGTTCAAGCGCTTCCTCGGTGTACACATCGATGAAGGCATTCAGGTGCCGCGTTGCTTCGATCCGCTGCAGGTAATGACGTACAACCTGCTCACAGGTGATGTCACCATGATCCAGCAGGCCGTGGAATGAGGCTATGGAACGATGCTGGTACAAGGTTCTTCAGGAGAAAAAAATGGCGTGTGAAAGAATTGAATGGCTTACTTGGCTTCGTTTTCGTTCATGCCTTCTTCAATCTCTTTCTTCACGTTCGTTTTGGCATCGTTGAATTCACGGATGCCCCTTCCCAGTCCCCGCATGAATTCGGGAATTTTGCGGCCGCCAAAAAGAATGAGAACGGCCAGTATGATCAGGATCCATTCGGTCCCTCCCGGCATGGAAATGAGCAGCTCACTGATGGGTAACATGGTAAAATGGTTTATCGGTCAGTCACAAATGTACAAAATACCGGCAATGCCCCTAGGAATTAACATAACAAAAAACGGGAGCGCAGGCTCCCGTTTTTCTATCGGTCGGAATTAACTTATTTAACCCTTTTTTCCTTGATCCTGGCGCTTTTGCCGCTGCGGCTGCGGAGGTAATAGAGCTTGGATTTGCTGACCTTGCCCACTTTATTGAGGGTCACGGATTCGATATGGGGCGATGTCACGGGGAAAGTCCTTTCCACGCCTACGCCATCGGAGATTTTCCGGACGGTGAAGGTTGCCGTGGAGCCTTCTCCCTGGCGCTTGATCACATCACCCTTGAAGCTTTGGATCCGCTCTTTGTTCCCTTCCACGATTTTATAGTTGACAGTAACATTGTCGCCAGCCTTAAAGCCCGGGAAGGCGCTTTTGGTGGACAATTGCTCATGTACAAATGCTACAGCAGGATTCATAACCTAAAATTTAAGGACGGCAAAGGTAGGGCTTTTCATTTGTCCGGCAAAGAATTTTCCCGGGAAAATGGGCCTCTGAGGCATTTTACCCGTTTCCTTAGCGGGCAACGTTAACGGCGCGTTTTTCGCGGATGACCGTCACCTTGATCTGGCCGGGATAGGTCATTTCGCTCTGGATCTTTTGCGCCATGTCAAAGCTCAGTTTTTCGCTGTCCGAGTCGGTCATTTTATCGGCTTCCACGATCACCCGCAGTTCACGCCCTGCCTGGATGGCGTAGGCCTTTTCCACGCCCCCATAGGTCATGGCCAGGTTTTCCAGGTCCTTGATCCGCTGGATATATTGCTGCATGATCTCCCTCCGGGCACCGGGCCTTGCGCCGCTGATGGCGTCACAAGCCTGGATGATGGGCGAAATCACGTACTGCATCTCCATTTCGTCATGGTGGGCACCGATCGCGTTGACCACGGCCGGGTTCTCCCCGTATTTCTCGGCCAGCTTGGCGCCGAGCAGCGCATGGCTCAGCTCGGTTTCTTCATCGGGAACCTTGCCAATATCATGCAGGAGGCCTGCCCGTTTGGCCAGTTTGGGATTAAGTCCCAGTTCGGCGGCCATGATGCCGCAGAGGTTGGCCACCTCCCGGCTGTGCATCAGCAGGTTCTGGCCGTAGGAAGAGCGGAAACGCATCTTTCCCACCACCCGCACGAGTTCCTTGTGCAGCCCGTGTATGCCAAGTTCGATGATGGTCCGTTCGCCGATTTCCATGACCTGCTCCTCGATCTGCTTGCGGGTTTTTTCCACCACTTCCTCGATGCGGGCAGGGTGGATCCGTCCGTCAGCTACCAATCGCTGCAGGGAGAGGCGGGCGATTTCCCGGCGAAGCGGGTCAAAAGAAGAAAGCACAATGGCTTCGGGGGTATCGTCTACAATCAGGTCAACCCCGGTGGCGGCTTCAATGGCGCGGATATTACGGCCTTCGCGACCGATAATCTGCCCTTTGATTTCATCGCTTTCCAGGTTGAATACCGTTACTGTATTCTCAATCGTTTGTTCCGCGGCGGTGCGCTGGATGCTCTGAATGATGATCTTGCGGGCTTCCTTGTTGGCGCGTAGTTTGGCATCCTCGATGATTTCCTGCTGAAGGGAAAGGGCCTGGGTCTGCGCTTCCTGTTTGAGGCTTTCAATCAACTGGGCCTTAGCCTCTTCCGCGCTCAGGGCGGCGATCTTTTCCAGCCTGCGGATATGCTCCTCCTGGTGCTTTTCCAACTCGGTCCGCTTCTGGTTGATCACCTCTATCTGGCGGTTCAGGTGCTCCTTGATGGATTCGTTTTCCTTGGACTGTTTTTCCAGGGATTCCAGTTTCTGGTTGATGGTCTGTTCTTTCTGGCGAACCCTGTTCTCCGAATCACCGAGTTTCCTGTTCTTTTCAAGGACTTCTTTGTCGTGTTCCGCTTTCAGCTGTACGAATTTTTCCTTGGCTTCGAGCAGTTTCTCTTTTTTCAGGTTTTCAGCGGCGGTTCGGGCGTCGGCCACAAGTTTCCGGGCCTGTTCTTCGGCCTCCGCCACCTGGCGGGCCGTGTTTTTTGCAAAAATGAACTTACCCGCCGCAAGCCCCGCTATGAGGGCTACCACGCCGGATATGATGGGTATAATCAGGGAACTGTCCATGCTTTGTATGGTTTATCTGTTTCACGTTAATGCCGGTTTCCTTCCTTTGCAGGAATCGGTCCTAACCCCCGAAATTACAAAACGGAGGCTATATGGAGAAAACTAGTTGGGGAGGCGATGCCATGGCTGGCGATCAGGGTTTGAAAGGCTGGTCCAGCAAGGCTTCCAGCGCATCGAGGCGTTCCGTAACCTGGGCCAGATCAGGGTTTAACTGGCCATCCTGCTGCTCCGTGACAAACCAAAGCAGTACCATGGCCACATAGTCCTGCATATCCTTGCCGGCGAATTTTGTTTTGAAGTCAAGCAACTGGTCGTTGATCTTCCTGATCAGCAGGCGGACCTTCTCTTCATCCCGGGCGTCAATCCGTACCCGGTAGTTCCGGTCGCCTACCACAATATTTATGGGGATTAATTCTTGCATCCGACAATTTTTTATATATTTATCCACTACTTTCTAACAGCCCGATCCATTCTTCCTGCTGAGATTCCATCTACCTATCCAAAAATACGGATTAACCAATTCCGACATTGAATCTGATTCACTTGCTTAAAAACAGGTAGACAACCATGTTTGCAACATTAAAAACGCCCGTATTCATTGACAGCGTAATCTTTGAATTCAGCCATCCTGCCCAGGATCCCGTTCGTGCCATCCTTCGTGATGAAGAGGGAAGCATTTGCAGCCGCCTGGACGCGCAGGTGCCCAGGGGGTTGACGTGTTACCGTTGGAACGGCCTTAACGACCTGCCCTATGGCCGCTACACCCTGGAAATCCTTCGGGGCAGCCAGGCTCAAAGAATGAAGTTGATCAAGCGGGTTTGACCAGCGTACTGCGATTCAATTTACAAGGGGGAAAATTGCAGCGGTTTCCCTATGCCATGGCGCATGCCGGTTGGATTTATTCACCCAGTAGTGAAATGCAACGGTCGATTTCCCGGATATAATGATTGAGTTGTTTCTGCAACTCTTTTCGGCCATTTTCATCCATATCCCCGGTGGCGGCTTTCAGCAATTGAACCTGTTGTTCCAATTGCCGGGTCTGTTCGCGGAGGAGCTGTTCCGCGGCTGATTTTTTTCCCAGTTCCTGCCTGAGCTTTTCATTGTCTTTGTGCAACGCATGGTAGGCCCTTACGAGTCGTGCTGCCTTGGCAGCAACCCTGTCCATATGTTCTGTGGGTGAATTCATTTTTCAACGTCGGACCTGGGCCTGCAGGTCCTTTTCAAATATACGGATGATTTTCTGCATCATCTGGTCTACCTCGTCATCCGTCAGGGTCTTTTCCTCGTCCCTGAAACGGAAGCTCATCGCCATTGATTTTTTTCCTTCGCCCAGTTTGTCGCTTTCAAAAACGTCGAAGAGCTGGTACTGGCGCAGGCGGGCAATGGACATTCCGTCCAGTGTTTCCCGGACCTTGTTGTATGCAAGTGATTTGTCCACCACAATGGCCAGGTCTCGCTGTACGCTCGGGTATTTCGGTAATTCGACGTAACGGATGCCCTGCCCGCGGAGGATATCCAGCAACAGGTTCCATCGGATGTCCGCGTACCAGACGTCCTGGCGGATGTCAAAACGGTCGAGGGTGCTGCGGCGCACACAACCCAGGGTTACCAAAGGCTGGCCCAGGTGTGCAGCGCTCAGGGCGCCATCGATCCGGCTATCCGAAACAGGTTGATAATCCGGTTCTGCCAGCCCGAGATGGGCAAACAGGGAACGGACAATGCCTTTGATATAAAACAGGTCCGATGCCTGCTGCCGGGACTGCCAGGATGCCTGTTGTTTCTGGCCGGATACGAACATGCAGAGGTGGTCCGTCTCTTCATAGGTACCCCGGTCCCCGGCATGGTATGTTTTTCCAAATTCAAAAAGGCGCAGGTCAAGATTCTTACGGTTAAGGTTATGCGCAACGGTCTGCAGCCCGGTTTCCAGCATGGAAGGACGCAGCATATCGAGTTCCGCGCTCAGGCTGTTCATCATGCGCACGCCGGCAGCGAGTTCGGCTTCCGTGTAAAAGGCGCTATGCGTGATGGAATTGTTAAGCATTTCATGGAATCCAAGACCCACCAGCGTGGCGGTGGTTTTTTCTTTCCAGGACTCATCCTGCCCGTCGTAACCCGAGGCGGGGCTGAACGTGATGGTAGACGGTATGGCGATATTGTCAAAGCCGTCGATCCGCATGACTTCTTCCGCGATATCGGCCGGGAGCCTGACATCGGTTTTATGCAGGGGCACCTGTACGGTCAGGCCCATGCCGTCTTCCATGGCGATGGTGAACCCCAGGGCCAGCAGGATTTCTTTCACCGTGGATGGTGCGTAGTCCTTGCCACTGAGCCTGCGCAGGTAGTCGAATGTAAAACTCACCTCCACCGGCTGACGTGGTTCGGGATAGACGTCCGTGATTTCCGATGCAATGGCGCCGCCTCCGTACAGACAGATGAGCGCAGCGGCCCGTTTAAGTACTTCCACCGTGTTGCCGATGTCCACGCCTTTTTCAAAACGGGTGGCGGCATCCGTGCGGAGGTTGTGCCGGAAAGACGACTTCCGGATGCTGACCGGGTCGAACCAGGCGCTCTCCAGGAAAACATTCCGTGTTTCATGGCTAACCCCGCTGTGCAAGCCACCGAAAACACCCCCGATACACATCGGTTTGCCATCTCCGTCGCAGATCACCAGGTCTTCTTCGTCCAGCTTCCGTTCTTTTTCATCCAGGCTGATGAAAGGGGTGCCGGTGGGCAGGTTTTGCACGATGATGGAGCGGCCGGTAATCCGGTCCGCATCGAAAGCATGCAGGGGCTGCCCTGTTTCGTGCAGGATATAATTGGTGATGTCAACGATATTGTTGATGGGCCGAAGGCCAATGGATTTGAGCCGTTGTTGCATCCACAACGGGGATGCCTGAATGGTAACGCCGCTGATGCTTACACCGCTATACCTGGGGCAGGCTGCCGGATTCAGCACGCTCACCGTTATGGGAAGGGTATTTGTCAGGGCCGGGAAACCTTTTCCAAGCGGGGTGTTCACCTGGAGGTTCAGCCCTTCATGGTGATTCAGATAGGCACAGATATCCCTGGCCACGCCGAGATGGCTCATGGCATCGCTCCGGTTGGGTGTCAGGCCGATGGAAACCACCTGGTCTGTATGCGGCTTAAAGATATCAGCCGCGGGTATGCCAACGGGGGTATCGTCCGGGAGAACCATGATGCCGTCGTGACTGGTGCCGATCCCGATTTCGTCCTCGGCACAGATCATGCCATGGCTTTCCACGCCACGGATTTTGGCCAGTTTCATGGTCAGGGGATCGTTACCCAGGGGATAAATCGTGCTGCCAACCGGGGCAACCACCACTTTCTGCCCGGCGGCCACATTCGGTGCCCCGCAGACAATTTGCAGCGGTTCCGCACCCGTGGTGCGCACTTTGGTCAGCGATAGTTTGTCCGCATTGGGGTGCCGGCTGACTTCGAGCACTTCTCCGGTGACCAGGCCCTGCAAACCACCACGGATTTCTTCATATGTTTCAAGGCTCTCCACTTCCAGCCCGATGGAATTCAGGATCAGGCAAAGCCTCTCTGGAGTCAGGGCGACCGGTAGATATTCCATCAGCCAGGCATAGGAAATCGTCATATGGGGTGTGCTTTGGGGTTAGCAAAGATAGTTAGTTCGGGGGTTATGGTTCAAGGTTCGTAGTTCATAGTTCATAGTTCGTAGTTCGTAGTTCATGGTTCATGGTTCGTAGTTCATAGTTCATAGTTCGTAGTTCATAGTTCATGGTTCATGGTTGTCAGATGATGGTTTTGGGGAACAGCCAATCGGCAGCACATCCAATAACCACTCTGGAAATTCCATAAACCGACAACCATGAACCATGAACCATGAACTATGAACTACGAACTATGAACTATGAACTACGAACCATGAACCATGAACTACGAACTACGAA
>JALOMP010000081.1 GCA_025455365.1 Chitinophagaceae bacterium
TTCGACGGCTTCTTCGTAACGGTTCAGGTCAACGATTTCGCCATTGGGGAATACCGAGGTATAGAAACCCATCGCCTCTTCCGCCTTCCCGGCTTGCGACCCGGTGAACATCAGGGATGGAATGAAATCGCCCCCCATAGACTGCCTGCTGCCCAGGAACAGTTGCCAGTTCACCCCGAACCGGTCTTCCACCCAGGCGTAGTAACCACTCCAGGGGTAAGTGTCGAGTGGCATCATCACTTTGCCACCCGGTGAGAGCTGTTGGAAAGCGCGATCTACGGCGTCCTTTGACTCCAGCACAGCAAAAAATGAAATCGACGGGTTTGGCCGGTATTTCGGACCACCGTTGAGGATCATGAAAGGCTGACCAGCCATATCAATGGTCACCACCATCGGTGTGGATACCATGATGCTTGTACCAGGGAATGCGGCGGTATAGAGCTGTGCGGTTTCAGCCCCCTGGTGTTCAGACCAGATGCAGGGCATGATGGGATGTTGTAACATGATCTTGGCTGTTGGCATGTAAAAAATACGGAAATGATTTAACTTATGCATGGCCGGCAGGTGTTGATCCATAGCCGGTTCGAAGCCATGACAAAGGGGAATGCGTTATTAAAGGAATTGAGGACGATGCTGCAGTCATCCGCTGATCCGGAAAGGAAGATTGGCCAGGAACGGTATTTTAAAGGAACAATCCGCAGCCATGGGATCCCCATGCCTGTGGTGCTAAAGATCGGCCGGACTTTCCTGAATAAGATGAAACCCGCTTCCAAGACAGAGATTTTTGAAATTTGTGAGGATCTGTGGAAGAGCGGGAATTTCGAGGAATCCATCATCGCCTGTCATTGGTCGCGGTACCCGAAAAAAGAGTATGCCCGGGCAGACATGAAAATTTTTGAGCGATGGGTCCGCAACTATATCGGTAACTGGGCATCCTGCGACACATTCTGCAACCATACGGTGGCCATGCTCCTTGAGAAATTCCCGGACCAGCTGGTCGTGCTGAAAAAATGGGCCAGGTCCAACAACCGCTGGATGCGCCGGGCGGCAGCGGTGTCGCTGATCGTGCCTGCCCATAAAGGCTTGTTCCTGGAGCATGTTTTAGAGATCGCAACCATCCTGCTGGAGGATAAGGACGATATGGTGCAGAAGGGATATGGATGGATGCTGAAAGTGGCCTGGGACGCCCATCCGGGCGATCTGTACGCGTTTATAACTACGCATAAGGACCGGATGCCGCGGACGGCCCTGCGGTATGCGATCGAAAAGTGGCCGCCGGCCCAACGGGCCATAGCGATGCGTTAGCGCTGGAGGAATGCATCAATGGCCGAAGCAAGATTTTCCCACCCGGTTTCCATCATCAGGTTATGCGAGCCTTCAGGAATGATCAACGGCTCAACGCCGTACAGGGCGGCCATCTTTCGGGTACCCGTTTCCGGTACCAGGAAATCCTTTCCGCCCCCCGCCACCATCAGGGGCGTTTGTATTTTCCGGTGATCGGGCAGGCTGAGGGCGATCATTTCCAGGAATGCCAGGAATGATTCATCCTGCATCTGGCTTACCACTCGCGCCAGTCTTTCTTCGGGGAAAGCGGGGGAGAACATCACCGTCCTCGCATTCGCCGGATTCCTGAAAACAGGTTTCCAGCTCAGGTGGAGATTCGCTTTAAGGAAGGCCAGCGGCATGGTTCTTAGTAAACGGGGAATGATTGCAAGGTTGCCCTGGGCCGGCGGGGAACAAAGCAGTACGGCTTTACGGACTTTCGGATCGGGGCTGTGCGAGAGGTAATGCTGGATGATGAACCCGCCCATCGAGTGGCCGATGAGATATACAGGACCATCCAGGGGCTTGAGCGATTGACGGAGGTCGTCCACATATTCATAGATGCTCTTAAACCGCAGGCTCCCCTGGCGTTCACTGCCGGCATGGTTGCGCAGGCTTATGGCATAGGTATCATATCCATGCTGCGAAAACCACGGCAGGAAATTATCCTTCCAGCACCAGGCGCCCATACAGGCGCCATGGATCAGCAGGACGGTGCCCCGGGACGGTTTTTGTTCTGGCATTTCGTGCAGTAGTTCCAGCGCAGGCATCGTGGGGTATATTACTGTTTGCGGCCCAGTTGTTTCAGCAGCCGTTTCCTGAATTTATGATAATCCACGGTTATGGTGTGACGCGGGGTATTTATTTGCCGGAAATCGGGTTGCCGCAGTTCCTGTTCGCACAGTTCCAGGATGTTCGCCGGTCTTTTCCACTGTCCGGAGAGCTCTTTCGCCATGAGTTTGGACTGCAGTTCCGAACCGGGCCAGATGCATCCCAGGGGCTGGAACAGGCCGATGAAATAGAGGTTGTCAATATCCGGGTGGAACATTTTCAGCCAAAGTTTCACTTCGCCTTCGCTATAATCGATAAACGATTTTTCGAAGAATGGATGGGAAATGATGTAGCCGGTACAAGCTACGATGGTATCATAGTCCCCCTGGCTGCCGTCTTTAAAAAACACGGTGTTTCCTTCCAGTCGCGCGATATCCGGCCTAGGTTTGATTTTCCCATGGCGGATGGTATAGAACAGGTCTTCGTTGATGGTTGGGTGGTGGAACCCGATGGGACCTTCGGGCTCGGGAAGTCCATAGAGCGTGTTCCGTCCATTGCGGATCCGGAGGCTGGTGGCGCTTACCCGCTGCCAGAGCCATTGCGGCATCCAGTTGATTTTCTCCGAAAACACATCCGCCGGCTTTCCCATGATGAATTTGGGAGCTACCCAGTATCCGCGACGCCAGCTGAGGTCTACGGAAGCAGCCACGCGACTGCTTTCCACCGCTACGTCACAGGCGGAGTTGCCGCCCCCGATCACCAGAACGCGTTGGTTGGTGAAGTCCGAAAAACGTTTTACGCCGTGTGAATGCATAAAGCGGCCACTGAACTGGCCCGGATAAGTGGGCATGCGTGGATTCCAATGGTGACCATTGCACACCACAAGCGCATCAAAAAGCTGGGTTTGCTCCGTATCGTTGGCGGATATGGTGACCTCCCAGTGACCCTCGCTCATTCGAGTGCATTTCAGGACTTTGGTATGGAACTGGATATGGGGGTAAAGATTGAAATGCTTCGCGTAGGCCTGGAAGTACGCAGCCAGGTGTTTGTGTGAAGGATAATCCGGGTAGTCAGCCGGCATGGGAAAGTCCTCGTATTCGCTGAGTGTCTTCGAAGAGATGATATGGGTGGTTTCGAAAACGGAACTATGACCTTCCGATTCCGTATACACCCAGTTGCCTCCCACTTCAGAACCCTGGTCGTACACGGTAACGGACATACCCGCATCCAGCAGGTTTTTAGCTGCGGTGATACCCGATGGCCCGGCGCCGATGACACAGATTTTTTTATTCATGGTTTATGGTTCATGGTTCGTAGTTCATGGTTCGTAGTTCATGGTTCATGGTTCATGGATCATGGATCATGGATCATGGATCATGGATCATGGTTCATGGATCACAGTGTATTCGTTTACATAAAGGATGGCAAAGTACATATAAGGTTTTTAAACTACAATGAACTATGAACCATGAACTACGAACTATGAACTACGAACCATGAACAGGTTACAACTCATGCCCGCAGTACTTGCAGAATTTGGCATCCGGCGCATGGGTGCCGGCTCCGCAGCCCGGACAGGATCTTGTTTCTGAAGGTGGTGCCTTTACCTGCCTCCTGGACATTTCTACCGTTACGATGCCGGTAGGCACGGCAATCATGGCGTATCCCAGCAACATGATGAATGATGCGATCAGCTTGCCCAGGGGCGTAATCGGGGATATATCGCCATACCCCACGGTGGTAATGGTTACGATGGACCAGTACACGCTTTGCGGGATACTGGAGAACTTGTCGTTTTGCGGGCTTTCCACTACGAAAATCAACGCACCCATAATCATGCTGAGCAGAAAGATAAATGCGAGGAATACCAGGATTCGACGGGTGGACGCTTTGAGCGACTGCACGATATTGACCCCTTCCTGCACGAAATGACTCAACTCAAATACGCGGAATGCCCGCATCAGTCTAAGCGCTCGGATGACCAGCAGGAAGCGGGATTGTGGGAGTATGAGGGAAAGGTAGGTGGGCAGGATCGCGAGCAGGTCCACCAGGCCATAGAAACTTCCCGCGTAATTCAACGGCTTCTTCACGGCGATCAAACGCAGGCAATATTCAAGTGTAAAAAGGATGGTTATGAACCATTCGAGGTTTAGCAGCAGTTGTCCATACTCTTTGTTAATGGCTGGAACACTCTGCAACATAACGATGCCGATACTCAGCAGGATCATCACCAGCAGGATGATATCAAACAGTTTCCCGGCTTTTGTATCGGCCTCAAAGATGACTGAAAAGAGTTTTTCCCTCCAGTTTTTGGTAGTCGGGGCAGGCATGTATGGAAGGTATGGAAAAGGGATGATATCTATCCCAAGACCTCGCGGATCCTTCCCATCCCCTGCTTGCTTACGGGAATTTTTTCACCGGATTTCAGCAGCAGGACGTGGCTGTCTTTTTCGTAGGGGTCGAGGCGGGTGGCTTCTGAAATGTTGACGATATACGACCGGTGTACCCGGATGAATTTGCTGCCGTCCAGCACTTTTTCAAAATGTGCCATGGTACGGTTTTTCAGCCAGTGACCCTTACGGGTATGAATTTTCACGAAATCATCCGCGGCTTCCAGGTACATGATTTCGTCCACGGGGATCACGATGATGGATGAACCTGATTTAACCACGATGCGTTCTTTCTGGTGCGGCGATTCGGATGCGTTTTCCAGCAGGGAAGACACGGGAACAGGGTCCGTTTTCTGCTTCGACCTTTCCCGCCAGCGTTCAATGGCTTTGTGGAAACGCTCCTTGCTGAAGGGTTTGAGCAGGTAGTCTACTGCATGGCGGTCGAACGCCCGGATGGCGTATTCGTCAAAGGCGGTGGTGAAAATAACGGCCGGTGCGGGATCAAGCAGTTCCAGCATTTCAAATCCATTGATCTTGGGCATCTGGATATCCAGGAAAACCAGGTCCGGCCGGTGTTCCTGGATGGCTTTCAATCCCTCGAACCCATCGCCGCATTCGGCGGCTATTTCCAGGAATGGGTATTCCTGCAGGTATTCCCGCACGAGGCTGCGGGCAAGGGGTTCGTCGTCTATGATGATGGCTTTGGTCATGACTGTGGAATATGCAGTGTTGTAATGAAGCGGCTGTTTTGGGTTCCTGTCTCCAGCAGGTCGTTCCGCCCAAAAATAAGGAAGAGCCTTCGTTGTACGGAGGCCAGGCCGAAACCCGCGCCACGGGTGTTTGGCGACGTTTCCGGGTCGAAGGGGTTGCTAACGGTAATGGTTAACTGGTTATCGGCGCAGCGGGCTTCGAGCCGGATGGATACTTCGCCGGTGGTATCATACAGCCCGAATTTAATGGCATTTTCCACCAGGGGCTGCAGGATCAGGGGCGGTAAAAGGGTGCCTGCACAGGCTGGGTCGGTGTGGATATCCGCCAGCAGCCGGTGGCCGAAGCGAATTTTTTCAATGCTGAGGTACAGATCGAGCTGGTGCAGTTCTTCCGCCAGCGGCACCATTTCCTCTTCCTTGCGCCGCAGGGTACCGCGCAGGAATTCGGATAGCTGCTGGATCATCAGCCGGGCCTGTTCGGGCTGACGGCCGGCCAGTGCACTGATGGAATTCAGGCTGTTGAACAGGAAATGTGGTTGCAACTGTTGTTGCAGGCGATACAGTTCCGCGTCGCGGGCCAGTTTTTCCGCATCGGATTTTCGTTTTACCTGGATTTCTTTTTCTTCCTGGATATGGTTCAGCACGCTGTACAGCGTAAAACAAAATATCACCAGCAGGGCTATCGCCATCCGAAGCGGGAAAATTTCTTCCCAGAAAGTTACCGGTTCCGGATGCGGCACCAGCGCAAGCCATGACAGCCGGAATGCCACATACCAGATCAGGGTGAGCCCGGATACAAGCGCCAGGAGATTGATGTATTGAGATCGCCCGGGCATATAATACCGCAAGATGGTGAGCATAAGCAGGCAGGCGCCCGCGAGGTGCAGGTTCGCCAGGATACTATCGGTGATGGCTAATCGAATGGGAAACCCGAGGGAATGACTGGCCCAGGCATAGAGCGCCGTCCAGCCGATCCACAGGGCGATGATTCCCTGGAAGCGGCTGGCCTGGCGAAGAAAACCGGGTATGCGGGATGCCATCAGAGTGCGGACAGGATTTGATGTTCCATATTGTATTGCAGCATGGCGGCGCGCCGGTGAATCACCTGTTCATACACTTCGCCGTCGTCTTCCTCTTTCACCCGCGAGTAGAGTTCAGCTCCGTCAACAAAGCCGTTGAGCTGGTACAGTTCGGGGATGTTGACGAATTGCCACCGTACGCCCTCCCCCTGGGTGCCGTTGGTTTCAGATATCGCATATTCGCGGGCCTTGGTCCAGGCTTCCGCGGGACTGGAAGCCTGGATCAGCCTGATCTGTTCATCGAATTGCGCCTTGTGTTGCCCGTTCCCGCAGATGATGCGGAAGACCATTTTGGTTAGATACCAGTTCATATCCGTGCTTTAATAACTTTTGATTTCAATGCCGCCAAACATGCTGAAGCCTTTCAGGATGAGTACCCGGTTGGGTACCTGGGGGATGTTGGGGATATTCCTTTTGTCTTCCACGCCGCCAAGGATGGCCACGGCCTCTGACTTCACCTCCCAGTTGTTGGGAATGATCAGTTTGGTGCCGCCGAAGATGTTGACGCATTCGATTTCCACCGGTTGCTGCATATCGGCGTGCAGTAGGTTTATTTCCGTACCGCCAAAGATGGAAACAATTTCCCCACCCCTGAAGGATTTGGACATGATGGTTTTTTTTACCCCACCGAAAATCGAAGCGATGTCCAGTTTGTTGTCTGTACTGCTGTCTGCACCGAGCCCGTCCGTAAAGCCCGACGGCTGGCCTGATGTGGCCTGGTTTCCCGTATCCAGCGGGTCTTCACCACCGTATGACGTACGCAGGGGGTCATTCGGAATGCCGGTTCCCGGGTTGTTCGTGTTTGTCCTTCGCTGCTGCCTGAAGATGATCATCAATCCAACCCCGATGAATACCGCAGGAAGTATCAGCCGCCTGAACTCAAAATCGGGGAACACATCATCCAGCAGGAAGAAGGATCCGATACCCACGAGGATGATCCAGGTTGGGTTCCGGAACCCTTCTTTCACGCCGATGATGAGACCGATTCCAATCAGGATGAGCTCCCAGCTAAAGATCCAGTCGGGCAGTATCACGCCCATAAACCTGGCCAGTAGCAATACGCCTACGATCAGAAAAATAATGCCTACCCATTTGCTGTTGCCGTTCTTGAAGTCCTGCCTGTATTCCTGTTTATAATCGCTCATCTTGAAATGTTTCCACAAATCTAGGCAAGCTTACCATGGCGGGGAAGGGCAAACAGGTTTCCGTGGGGATAAAGTCGGTAAGTGGGGCGATAGGGGCGGTGAATGGAAGTACGATGTTAGAAGTTAGATGTTAGAAGTGAGCAGATCTTTGCTCTTTGAACACCTTGGTTTCTTACTTCCAAAATCTAACTTCTCAGATCTAAAATCTCAAACCCGTCTCCGTCAAACAGTCCCAGGTCGCTCAACTTCAGGTGGGGGATCACCAGCAGGGCCATAAAGGACAGTGTCATGAACGGGGCCCGGAGGGTGGACCCTGCCGCTTTGGCTGCCTGGTCAATTTGGGTGTACAATTCCGCCACCCGGTAGCCGTCTTCCATGCTCATGAGTCCTGCTACGGGCAAGGGCAGGACCATTTCCAGGTCTTCCGTTACGCAGCTGATGCCGCCACGGTGCCTGATCACGCCATTCACGGCCCGGCAGAGACTTTCATCGTCCACGCCTACGGCCACGATATTGTGCGAATCATGCGCCACGGATGAAGCCAGGGCACCCTGTTTCAAACCAACATTTCGTATGAATGCCCGTGCGATGGGGGCATCCCGGTACCGGTTAACCACGACGATCTTCAAGATGTCATTCGCCGGGTCCGAAACCCAGCAATTGTTTTCCCGCAGGGGTTGGCATTCGATTTTAGCGGTGATCAACTGGCCGTCCATCGCCCCAATAACCGGAAACCGGTATTGTTCGTCCATTCCGGCGGCAATGGCAAAATCCGCCGTTTCCCGCGGCCGGCAGTTAAAAAGGTTGGGAATCTTTTGGGGGTGTTGCGTTTGTCCTGTTGCCGTGGAAGCTCGTTGGGGAAAGGATTGCTGCGTATCCGGTGAAAGCGGTTCTCCCGGCATGGAAGAGGCGTCAGCCGGTTGCTCAATGAGCGATGTTCCGAGCCTCGCCACGCATTGGCCATTGATCCAGGTTTCCCTAACCCGGAAGTGCACCAGGTCTTCCACCAGGATGAAATCGGCGGGATCACCGGGACGGAGCAGGCCCACGTCCAGCGCATAATGCAATACCGGGTTGACGCAGGCCACCCGGATGACATTGAGGGGATCGCTGCCGCGGGCAACGGCACGGGCGCAGAGCTGGTTGATATGCCCTTCCACGAGGCTATCGGGGTGTTTATCGTCTGAGCAAAACATGACCATCTCCGGGTGGCTGTCCACCAGCGGCGCCAGGGCTTCAAAATTTCGGGCGGCACTCCCTTCGCGGATGATGATTTTCATGCCGTAGGAAAGCTTTTCCAGGGCCTCGTCGATGGTGAAACATTCATGGTCTGTGCTGATACCACGACGGACATAGGTTTTGGCATCTTCGCCCCGGAGACCAGGGGCGTGGCCGTCCACGGGCTTGCCCAAACGGTGGGCGGCGGCAATTTTTGCCATCACTTCCGGGTCCTCATGCAACGCCCCCGGGAAATTCATCATCTCACTGAGGTATTTGATTTCGGTTCTTTCCAGGAGGGATGCCACATCCCGGCTGTCAAGTGTCGCGCCCGCGGTTTCAAACACCGTCGCGGGCACGCAACTGGGCGCCCCGAAATAAAACTTGAAAGGCACACGTTGTCCGTCGCGGATCATAAAATCAACGCCGTCCATGCCGCAGACATTGGCTATTTCATGCGGATCGCTCACCGTAGCCACGGTTCCGTGTACCACGGCCAGCCGGGCAAAACTGGAGGGTACCAGCATGGAACTTTCAACGTGCACGTGGGCATCAATGAAGCCGGGCAGGATATAGGGTAGATGGGTATATTTTTCCGTATCCGGAAGGGGTTCGACCGCTATAACCAGGCTGTTCTGTATAATGACCCTTGCCGGATAGATGCGTTGGGATAAACAATCCGCCAACCTGCCTGTAATGATTTGTGTTGCCATGTTACAAATGAATGACCAGCGGCGGGCAGGATGGATAAAAAAACCCTTTTATCGGCGCCTCCTTCCTATCTTTGGGCCGCTTAAACAAAGCTGAAAGATCATGAAAAAATTCCTTCTGCCATTGCTTTTCATAGGCGCTTCCTTCGCCGTTGCAGGCCAGTCCGTGGACGAAGTCCTGTCGAAATACACGGAAGCCCTGGGAGGGAAAGAGAAACTGTCTGCACTCAAGACCATTTATATGGAAGCGGTGGCCGTCCGTCCCAATGGCGATGAGGTAGTTACGAAAACCTGGAAATCCCATAACCAGGGCATGCGCCGGGAGATCAATTTCGGCATGGGCAATATCACCAGCATTGTAACAGACAAGGAAGGATGGAGCGTCAACCCACGCAGCGCCG
>JALOMP010000362.1 GCA_025455365.1 Chitinophagaceae bacterium
ACAGTGAATCGGGGTGTTTGCGAGGTAGATGCCCATGGCAACCGGACTGGTATTGCCGAGCGGCTTAATATCAGCATGCAGGAAGGGAATATTGTCTGTGACGACAATGCTTCGCCCAAAATTCTTTCCAGGCAATCACAGGTATCGATGAATTTCTGGTGCTTTCATCCGTCGGTTTTTGAATACTCACAGAAGCTTTTTTCTGATTTCCTTGCCGCGAAAGGACAGGAGCCTAAATCAGAGTTTTTCATACCCATCGTAGCCGACCAGTTCATCAAGGAGGGAAAGGGTGCCATACAGGTTATCCCTACGTCGGCGCTGTGGTTTGGGGTAACCTACAAGGAAGACGCCCCGGAAGTGAAGAAGAGTATTGACGCCCTCGTTAACCGTGGGGAATATCCTTCTGCACTCTGGCCCACGGTTATCGCCAAGACCGCCTGAGCGTCATCTGTATACTAACTAAAAATGGCTATCGTATTGATAGCCATTTTTTTATGCATTGATTCCTTATATTTTACTTGAGAACAACCTTTACCATGTAAATGCAGTCGGTGATTTTCTTCACCTGCTGTACCCGGTCGAGGTTCTGGAGGGTAGTATTCCTGGAGATCTTTATTTGCTGGCTGGAATCTTTCTTTTTCAGTTCATCGATCATGCGGACGATATTCCTGGCTTTAACGGCAAATACAACTCCCTCCGCGGCGGTCTGGCGTGCATTCAGGATACCGATCACTTCGCCTTTTTCATTCAGGATGGGTCCGCCGGAGTTACCAGGGTTGGCAGCGATGCTGATCTGGTAGGCCATGGTATCGCCCTTTAGGCCTGTCTTTGCGCTCAGGTAGCCTTCGCCATAGACGATTTCATCTTTGGGATAGCCCAGCGTAAATACGGACTCCGCCAGGTCTGTGCTGGACTTGCTGATGCCGTAGGGCAGGGCACTGGGTTGCCTGTAATCCTCATCGTCAATTTTCAGGATCGCCAGGTCTTTCTGTTCGTCTGTATATATGATCTCCGCATGGAAATCCTGGCCTTTGCTATTTTGCAGAAAGATCCGGGAAGCCCCCTGGATCACGTGGGCGCTGGTAACCAGGTAGCCCTTCGGGTCTACCAGGAAGCTGGTGCCTCCGAACTTGATGGCGGTACCGGGTTCGATTTTCTTTCGTACATCATTGATTTGACGGTCCTGGGTATTGGTCCGCTTTTCCAGCAGGTTAACCTGGCGTTTCAGGGCTTCAATATCCTGGATGGGTGCTTTTGGGGTGATCATCAGGGTAAGGCCACTGATGAGGAGCGCGGTTATGCCGGCGATGGATGCGGCCACAGCCACTACGCGGCGGTAACGGTTCCACAGGTAGGCGATTTTGCCTTTGCTGGAGGAGGTCACTTCCTTGATTTCGCCATTTTCCTGTAAGGTATGGTGGGTATCATAGAGGGTTGCCTTGAAACGCTTGATTTCCCCATAGCGGTCCATTTCTTCCAGGAAGAATTGGTGTTCTACCACCAGCTGGTCCACTTCAGGATTGTTTTTCCGCATCTCCTCGAACAGCCGCTTTTCCTCCGGGTTCATCTCACCCCGAAGGTATCTTTCAGCGGCTTCCAGTAACAGGATCTGATCCATCAATTTCCGTTTTTATATTGGGCGAAGAAAAGTTTCTTCAACCGCATCAGGCACTTGTATTTCTGGTTTTTGGCGTTATCCGCGTTGGTGTACCCGAAAAACGCAGCAATCTCCAGCATATTTTTATGGTGAACGTAGAAGGCCTCAAGCAGGCTTTTGCAAGGTTCACCAATCTTTCCCATCGCACCGCGCATGATACTGTACTGGTGACTCAGTTTATCATGCTGTTCGATATCCTCTTCAACGGGTACGGTTTCCTCCAGGTTCTCCACAGGCGTTTCGAAGCGCCGGTTCTGTTGCAGTTTTTTCAGCCAGATCCGTCGGCAGACGGAATATATATAGGTCCTCACCTGGCAATTCAGCTCAAAGGACCCGGATTTTGCTTTTTCATACAGTACGATCAGGGCTTCCTGGAAAACATCCCTGGCATCGTCCTCGGTACCATTATTATGGATGACGAGGTGCTGGATCAGGTTATAATTGTCCCGGTAGATGGTCTCAATCGCCTCTTTCTCGTTGGAAGCCAAGCCTTTAAGTAATTCTTTTTCCCTTTCTAGTGTACTCACGGGACCTATTTTAATACGGTTTGGGGCCGATTTGTAACCCAAAGCAACGAAAAAAATATTTTCCCGGGGGCCGGGTTACCTTCTTTTCCTTTCTGTATTAATCAGTGTTATTCCATTCAAACCAATTAAAAAATCTCAAAGAATGAAAAAAGTTCTGGTTATCCTGGCTATGGGCGCTTTCTTCGCCTCCTGCGGTTCTTCTGAAACTAAAGTAGAAGAAGCAGCTGCAACTGTTGATTCTGCTGTTACTGCAACCGTTGATTCTGCTGCTGCTGCCGTAGGCGCTGTGGTTGATTCTGCTGCTGCTAAGGTTGACTCCGTAGCTGCCAAGGTTGACTCCGCTATCAAGAAGTAAGCTTTTTTTTCATATGGCAAGCAATCGTTGAGGCCGTTCCGTTTCTACGGAAGGGCTTTTTTTTTGATTTACGAAGTACGATTTCAGAAGTTTGAAGTATATACGGGTAAATCTCCATGAAGCCAAAAGGCATAAACTTCTAACTTCTAAAATCTTACATCTAACTTCGTAAAAAATTTCTCCATGCCATTCGCCTCCCTGGGTATTGAACCCGAACTCCTTAAATCCATCGAAGCCCTCGGCTTTACCCAGCCCACCCCGATCCAGGAAAAAGCTATCCCCGTGCTCCTCAGCGGCACCCGCGATTTGAGAAAGATAAAAAATACCCCCAGGCCCTGGTGGTTTGTCCTACCCGGGAGCTCTGTCTTCAGATTACCAAGGACCTGGCAGCCTTTAAGAAAAGCAAGGCCGGCATCCAGGTGACGGCAGTATATGGCGGCGCCAGTATCGGGGAGCAAATAAGAGACCTGCGCAAAGGCCCCCAGATCGTGGTGGCAACGCCCGGCCGACTGATCGACCTGATCGAGCGCAAGGCCATTCAACTGGAAAATATTGGTTATATCGTGCTGGATGAGGCCGATGAGATGCTGAACATGGGTTTCCGGGAAGACATCGAATTCATCCTACAAAACACGCCAAACAAGCATAGCGCCTGGCTTTTCAGCGCTACCATGCCCTCCGAAGTGAAACAGGTAAGCAAGCGTTTCATGACCAACCCCTTTGAAATTACCATCGGGAAAGTCAACGCGGCCAATGTCAATATCGACCACCAGTTTTATGTAACCACCGGGGTTAACCGATATGAAACACTGAAGCGAATCATTGATTTCAACCCGGGTATCTACGGGATCATTTTCACCCGGACAAAAGCCGATGCCCAGGGAATTACGGAGTCGCTCATACGCGAAGGATATGACATTGAAGCCCTTCATGGCGACCTTACCCAGCAGCAACGGGACAAGGTAATGGGGCGATTCAGGGATAAAAGCATACAGATACTCATCGCCACAGACGTCGCGGCCAGGGGCATTGATGTCACCGGCATCACCCATGTTATCAATTATGAACTGCCGGACGATCCGGAAGTATATACCCACCGAAGCGGCCGGACCGCC
>JALOMP010000082.1 GCA_025455365.1 Chitinophagaceae bacterium
AATTACCGGCTCGCTATGGCCGGCCATCCTGGCACACATGCTGTTCGACCTGGTCCTGTATGGAGACGCCGTCGATGTGCCGTGGTGGGTGTGGAGATAAGCAAGTGAAAAGTGAAAAGTGAGAGGTGAAAAGTGAGAGGTGAAAAGTGAGAGGTGAAAAGTGAGCGGCGCAGATGGACCCGATACCGTCATTTCACATTTGTATTTAATTTACGGGGTACAAATTACGCACATGCGCACATTTTTTTTCATCATCCTGCTCCAGCTGTCTTTTCAGGCACATGCCCAGAAAACCCCCATCTTGACCAGCCTCGAAAACCCGGATTTCCTTTCGCCCGTGCGGGGATATTCACATGTTGCCAGGATCGACCTTGGCAATGCCTGGATGCTGATCATATCCGGGCAGGTACCCATGGATAGGGAGGGCAATATTGTTGGCAAGGGAAATATGGAAGTGCAGACTGATTTTGTGTACGCCCGGATCATCGATATCATCAAACATTACGGAGGTACAAGGGACCATCTCGTGCGCACGGGCATCCTGATCCTGGATGAAAAAGACATCCCTGTCATCCGCCAGGTCAGGACCCGCTACCTGAACATGGACAAACCACCCACCAGCACGGCCATGGTGGTGTCAAAGCTATTTCATCCTGATTTCCTGGTGGAAATCAAAGCAACAGCCGTTATTCCGAAGTAGCGGTTAATCCTTTGCTATCTTACAAAGCCTGATAGACTAACAACTCATGACTGCTTAGGATTCTTCGGTTTTCTGCATTTTGGCAAACAGCGGCTCTTCCAGGAAAGGTTGTCTTTTCAGTCGCTTTCCTGTGGCTTTGTAGATGGCATTCGCCACGGCACCGCCTGTGGGAGGAAGGGCTGGCTCGCCCAAACCCGTGGGGTCTTTACCATTGTCCACAAAAGAAGCATCCACTTCCGGGATCTCCTTCATGCGTATGAGTCGGTAGGTGTTGAAATTGTTCTGTTCCGCCTTGCCTTCCTTAAACGACAGTTTGCCGAACATGGCATGGCCATATCCATCCACCACTGCCCCCCTCACCTGTTGCAATGCGCCACTCATATTGATGACCTGGCCGCAATCGGAAACGGCATATATTTTCTGAACCGCTGGTTTCCCGTCTTTCATCGCCACTTCACATACCTGACCTACATAAGACGCATGGGAGAAATACACACTGAACCCCTGGAACACACCCGGCTTTTTACCCCAGCCTGCCTTTTCCGCCACCTGGCGGATCACCGTATCGAACCGCTCAATGTCGTAGGTGATTTTTCCCACCGGCGATTTCCGGGCCTTATCGAGCAATTCAAGCCGGAACGCCACAGGATCCTTGCCGGCTGCTTCCGCTACTTCATCGAGAAAGGTCTGCTCTGCAAAGGCCAGGAAATTGGTGATCGGTGCACGCCAGGCTCCCGTGGTGATGGGCGATACATGATCAACCGTTTCGATGAGCACATTTGGAATCGCCCCCACCGGAAAATTATCCTGCCGGGTATTGTTGCCGGCGTTTATACCCACCCCGCGGAGCTTATACCCGGTGAGATTGCCTGAAGCATCGAGCGCCGCTTCAAAACGGTACCGGACGGCCGGGCGATAGCTGCCGCCCATCATATCGTCCTCCCGGCTCCAGATCACTTTCACCGGTTTTTTGATGATGGAGGAAAGTTCAGCCGCCTCCAGCACATAATCGAATTTGAGACGCCGCCCGAATCCGCCACCCAGGCGGGTGATGTCCACGGTGATTTTATCTTCGGGTACCCCTAATAGTTTGGATACCGCTTCCCGTGCGCGTTGCGGCGTCTGCGTGGGCCCCACCAGTTCAATACCGTCCGGCCTTACATGGGCGAAGAAGTTCATCGGCTCCAGCGGGCTGTGCGGCAGGAACGGGCACTGGTATTCATTTTTGATGATTTTGGCGGCCGACTGGAAGGCGGCGGCTACATCGCCGTCCTTGCGCTGTACCGTGGCATTGGGCGCATCCATCAGGGTAGTGAACAATGCGTCATGGTCTTTCGTGCTTTCGATGTTCCCGTCTTTCTCGTACTCCACTTTCAGCAGTTTCTTCGCCTTCATGATCTCCCAGGTACTGCGGCCCACGATGGCCACATTTTGCTGGAACTTAACCACGTCGATGATACCGGGCTGCTTTTTGACCGCTTCGCTGTCGATGGATTTGATTTTCGTTCCAAAAGCCGGCGGGCGCTGCACCATGGCATGCACCATGCCCTCGCGCTGGTAGTCCAGGCCGAAAATGGGCTTCCCGGTGGCAATATCCTTGTTCTTGATGTTCCGGATCGGTTTGCCGATGAGCTTGAAATCCTTACGGTCCTTCAGGGGCACTTCCTTGGGCATTTCGATCTTGGCCGCATCGGTTGCGAGTTCCCCATAGGAAAACTTCTTCCCGCTGGGTTTATGGATGATAAATCCGCTGTCGGCCGTACATTCCGTGGCAGGTACGCCCCACCGTTGGGCGGCGGCGTTCAGCAGCAGGTAACGGGCCGATGCGCCGGCCTTGCGCAGGCGCATCCAGGAATGCGGGATGGCGCCGCTACCGCCGGTAAGCTGGCGTTCGTATTTCTGGGTGTCCAGCGGGGCCTGTGTCACCCGAACCTTGGTCCAGTCGGCATCCAGTTCCTCCGCCACGATCTGGGCGAAGGACGTCATGATGTTCTGTCCCAGTTCCGGGTTTGGCGAAAAAATATTAACGGTGCCATCCGTGGCGATCGAGAGATAGCTGTTAAAAGCCGGGACCACCACGGGGTCCGCCGCGTTCAGGATGGCAGGCATTTCGGCATGGGCGCTGAACCATTTGAAACCCAGCATCAGTCCGCCTCCGGTCAGTGAAATCTTTTTCAGGAAATCCCTGCGGGTATTTGATTGTAAGGTACTCATGGCTTAGTTTTTTTGGCTGCTTCCAATACGGCTTCGCGGATCCGGTGATAAGCTCCACAGCGGCAGATATTGCCGTGCATGGCATTTTCCACCTGTTCCAGGGTGGGCTTAGGCGTTTTCTTAAGCAGGGCGGCGGCAGTCATGATCTGCCCGGCCTGGCAGTAACCGCATTGCGCAACATCCACTTCGTCCCAGGCAAGCTGCACGGGATGGTCGCCGTTTTCAGACAGCCCTTCGATGGTGGTGATTTTAGCATCCCGCACGGAGGACACCGGCATCACGCAGGAGCGGACCGCTACGCCATCGTAGTGAATGGTGCAGGCGCCGCACTGGCCAATACCGCAACCGAACTTGGTGCCGGGCAGTTGGAGATGGTCGCGCAGCACCCACAGGAGCGGGGTGTCCGCCGCTACATCCACCGAACGGATCTTTCCGTTGATGTTCAGTTTGTAGACAGGCATGGTAGGATCATTTTTGGTATGTAAAGTTTATGAATTCCGGCGAATTTGGACAAAAAAATCCCCGGCGGACCGGGGGCCTGCCGGGGAAAATTTCCATGGAAATCTATTTCCTGACGTACGTGGTTGTATAGGTGTACTGGGTACCGCTGACCGTTTCCTTAATCTGTAATTTGAGTGTCGTTTCATCCAGCTGTAAGATGGTAAAACTGTAGCCGTCGACAACCAAAACGGTATTGTTATTTGTGAGAGCCCAGGTAAAAGGTATCGCCTGGTCGTCGCCCGGGTCACATTTTGTGGCCCCTTCATTGTATTCACCCGTATTGCCCGCATTGACGATGATGACGTCATCTTTTTCACATGGCTCGTAATAAGGATAAAAATCTGAAATAGGCCCGCCCCCCAGGTCAATCGGCGGGGAAACCGCATCGCCGGTCAGTGACCAGATACCAACAATCAGTTCAGCCGGTGATTTCTGTTCCTCATCGTCCGAACAACGGACCATGAGCGTCGTAATGGCCAACAAGATGACAGTACGAAATAAGATCGCGGTTTTTTTCATGGTTGTAGAATTTAGTTGTTTGAATGTACGATTAAAAAGCTACAAAACAGGCTTCCGCTGCATCAAACCAATCAATTGACTTCCTGGTGAACGTAATTATGTGTTCATGTCTGTCCTGGGCTGCATGGGAATGCCCATTTTGTGAATCAACAAAATAAGACTTATTAACCTGCCATTTAATGACCTTGGTCACGAAATACAGACACTGTTCCACCACATAAAAATATTATATATGTGTGCGCCCCCGCACTAATTGCATCCCTTAAACAGCAGGCAAATGGGTGTCAGAAGCCTTAAAGAATTTCTCCAGATATGACTATCTTGCGACCTCAATCTGATTGCCATGCCAACCATTAAATCTTTGCTTTTCTTCGCCGTAATTTCCATATCTCTTTTTTCCTGCAAAGGAGATGGAGCCTTGGATGCCCCTGACGCCATCATCCCCAAACCGGTTTCCGTGACTAAGGGCAGCGGTGCCTTTAAACTGACAGGCGATACCAAAATAATTCTCGTGGGGGACCAGCCCGAACTGGCCAGCCTGGCCAGGCACCTGGCCGGGAAGATCGGGCCGTTGACTGGATTCAATTTCGTAACCGTCAAGGGTACTGGAAACGAAGGCAAGGGGAATATTTACCTGCGACTGGACGCAAATACCGCTGAGCTGGGCGACGAAGGCTACACCCTCAAAGTGGATGGGGAGATGGCTTCCCTGGCGGCGAACAAACCAGCAGGACTTTTCCGCGGCATCCAGACGGTCATCCAATTGCTGCCTGCGAGTGCTGAAGGCGGCAACTGGTCCATACCCGCCGTGGGTATCAGCGACCACCCGCTTTATGGTTACCGGGGTTCAATGCTGGACGTGTCTCGCCATTTCTTTTCCGTGGCCGACGTGAAGCGTTATATCGACCTGATCGCCGCATATAAGATGAATGTTTTGCACCTGCACCTGTCCGACGACCAGGGATGGAGGATCGAAATCAAATCCTGGCCCAAACTCACCGAGATCGGTGGAAGCAGTGAAGTAGGCGGTGCCAAGGGTGGGTTCTATACCCAGGACGAATACCGTGATATTGTGAACTATGCAGCTGAACGGTATATCACCATTGTACCGGAGATAGACATGCCTGGACATACCAACGCGGCCCTCGCCTCCTACCCTGAGCTGAATTGCAACGATACCGCCACGAAAATTTATACCGGCACCGAAGTTGGATTCAGCACATTATGCGTAAACAAGGATATTACCTACAAGTTCATTGACGACGTTATCCGCGAGCTGGCTGCCATGACGCCCGGGCCTTACATTCATATCGGGGGCGATGAAAGCCATGCCACCAAAAAAGAGGATTACGTGACGTTTATGAACAAGGTACAACCCATCGTTACCAAATACGGGAAAACCGTTGTGGGTTGGGACGAGATCGCCAATGCTACCCTGGAACCGAATACCATCGTGCAGTTCTGGGCGGATGAAGGTAATTCGCTGACGGCCGTGCAAAAGGGCGCCAAAGTGATCATGAGCCCCGCGAAAAAAGCTTACCTGGACATGCAATACGATTCCACCACAAAACTTGGACTGCATTGGGCCGCATACATCGAAGTGGACAGTGCCTATGCATGGGATCCCGCCAGCTATGTCAAAGGAATCAGTCGCGATAATATCCTGGGCATCGAAGCGCCGCTCTGGAGCGAAACCATCGTAACCATGGATGATATCGAATACATGGTCTTCCCGCGCCTGCCGGGCCTCGCCGAAGTTGGCTGGACACCCGCCGGCGCCCGCAACTGGGAAGAATACCGGAAGCGACTGGCAACGCATGGCCCGCGCATGAAAGCCAGTGGCGTGGATTACTACCCGTCAAAAAAAGTGGACTGGAAGTAAAACAATTGTAAACCCGGAACATTGCGGGAAAAGAATGACCCATGTTGTTAATGTATGACATGGGTCATTCTTTTTCCGTGACATGAAACGGCATGTATGAAAAAACCGTGATGATTTCACCCTAGCATTCGCGTTATCTTTGTTTCCTGAACGGATTTCCATGAATAAGAGGATCGACCTAATAGGCGACATTCACGGCCATGCCGATGCCCTTGAACGACTCCTGCAAATGCTGGGATACCGGCGCAAGTCCGGCGTGTACAGCCATCCGCAGGCACGGCAGGCGGTTTTCGTGGGCGATTTCATCGACCGGGGACCAAGGATCCGGGAAACCCTGCATATCGTCAGGGACATGTGCGATGCGGGACATGCCCGTGCCGTGATGGGCAATCATGAATTTAACGCCATTTGCTTCCATACACCCCATACGGAGAAGGGAGGGTTTTTCAGGGACCACAGCTGGAAAGAAATCAACCAGCATATGGCAACCCTGGAACAGTTCCGACATTACCGGGAGGAATGGGAGGGTTTCCTGGAATGGTTCAGGACCTTACCCATATGGATAGACGACGCAAACTTCCGGGTGGTGCATGCATGCTGGGACCCGGCGCATATCGCCACTCTCTCGGCTTGTTTTACGGGGATGGACGCCGAATTCCTCAGCAGGGCCACGGACCATCAAAATGCCCCGCCCGAATTCCATGCGATTGAAGAATTGCTCAAAGGCAAGGAAGAAATTCTGCCTGATGGCTTGTCCTTTACGGATAAAGACGGAGCCATCCGCCATGAATGCCGGATCCGCTGGTGGACCTCCCCTTCTGAACGGGAAACCTATGGCGATTACCTGATGGAGTGTCCCGAATCCTTACGGAACGAAGGCCTCCTGCCCGCATCCCGGAACGGGTTTTCCTATGCCGATGACAAGCCGGTGTTTTTCGGGCATTACTGGCTGAAGGGAAGCCCGAAAGCGGTCAGCCGGAATGCCATCTGCCTGGACTACTCCGTGGCCAAGGGAGGATACCTCGCCGCTTATTCCCTGGACGAAGCCCGCCTGCGCTGGGTGGGGGTTTAATTACACCCGTTGCAAGGGCATGTATTTCCTTTTTAACTTTACCGCAATTTGAAAATCCTTAAGAATCCCGGCCCGGGTAGTTTCTTTTCTGTACTGGCAAGAAGGAAAATCCTTCCTTTTCTTGGAGTATCTCTCATATTATCTCCCTTCTCCAGCGCAATCGCGCAAAACGAAGAACTCTGGCTTACGTATAACCTCCAGGCGCGTTTCAATGCCAGATGGGAAGGCCTGTTTGACGTCAACCAGCGCTGGGGTGATTTCCGTAACTTCAATGCCGCCCAGGCAGCGGTACGGATCGGTGCAGGTCGCCACTTTTCAGATAAATTCTCCATCGCAGGCGGTTATGCGTGGTTCGGCACCTATTACGAAGACAAGGATAATTTTTTTCTCGATGAGAACCGCCTTTGGGAACAGTTGTTATGGCGCATACACCGTAAAAAGATGCTCCTCTGGCACCGGATCCGCACAGAACAGCGGTTCCGTGAATTCAGCAAAGGGAGCCTGGCCGAAACCGAATTCAGTTTCCGCTTCCGCTATATGTTCGGCGCCCTTTTTCCCCTTACCCGGGTAAAGGAAGGAAAGACTTTTTCGATCAGCGCGCAAACGGCCTGGGAAATCATGCTCCATGCGGGCGGAAGGATCGATCAGGATTATTTCGACCAGAACCGGCTGATCGCCGGGTTTAACTGGCAACTTAGCCGCAGCCTCTCCCTGGCCACCCTCTATCAGCACACCCTCCGGTACTCCCTCCCGCAGGACAAGGCCCTGAACGTGCATGTGTTCAGGGTTACACTGAACCACCAGCTGGATTTCAGGAAAAAATCCGGATAATACCTGGCAGGATCGCTGTTCCCTGCGTGTGATTCCCCGCAACGTATTTGCATACCCATCGGCGCTACCCGAAATGCGTTTGTCCGTCTGCTTAAATGATGGCAACTTTGAAAGAACCGACGTTGAAAGTGTTTCAGGGCCATCAACCGCAAGGGCAAACGTTTTCAGCGGAACCACGGGATATTACCAGATGATTTCCACCCCCCATATCCGCCTCTCGGAACTTGCCGGTATTATCCAGGAAACCCTCGACCGTTCTTTCCGTGGCCGCACCTTCTGGGTGGTAGCGGATGTGACCAACCACACATACAAGGAAGCTTCGAACTATCATTATTTCGAACTGGTGGAAAAGGGTGCCGGCAAAGTGGATATTATTGCCAGGATCGCGGGTAAAGCCTGGGGAAACGGATCGTCGAAGATTGCCGCCTTCGAACGTGCCACCGGGCAGCGCTTCACCGGGAATATCCAGGTGCTGATCAGCGTATCCGTCACCTACCATCCGAGATTCGGGCTCGCGTTGGACCTGCAGGACATCGACACGAATTTCACCCTCGGGGTGCTGGAACAGCAGCGGCAGGCCACCCTGCAAAAGCTTGTCACGGAAAACCCGGGCATCGTGCAGCTGGTCCACGGCAACTATATCACGCAAAACCAGCAGCTGCCCTTACCCATGGTCATCCAGTCCGTTGCCCTGGTGTCTGCGCTGAACTCCGCCGGCGCGGAGGACTTCCGGCATACGCTGGAAAACAACGATCCGGGCTACCGGTTTCGAATAGACGAATACCACACCGCCGTACAGGGAGAACACAACGCAGAAGCATTCCTGGACTGCCTGAAATCCGTGTACCAGTCAAAGATCCCGTACGATGTAGTGGTGATCACCCGCGGCGGCGGGGCGCAGAGTGATTTCCTGATCTTCGACAATTACCTGATTGGCCTGGCTTTGGCGAAATTCCTCATCCCCGTGATTACCGGCATCGGGCACCAGAAAAACGAAACCATCGCAGACCTGATGGCACATACCGCCCTGAAAACCCCCACCAAGGCGGCCGAGTTCATCATCGCCCACAACAAATTATTTGAAGACAGGCTCCTGGGATTGCAGAAGACCGTGGTGATCAAAAGCCAGCAGATGTTCAACGCCCGGTTCCAGGAGCTGTCTTATCTCAAAAGCCTGGTGGTAAACCACGCAAGGGATAACCTGGCAAGGGAAAAAGACGCCCTGGGTGCACTGAACCAGGCCGTAACCAACCAGGCGAAAGACATCCTGTACCGGCTGAAAAGCGACCTGATGCGGGTTGCATCCACCATGACTTCCAGGCCGTCCGCCATGATTTCCAACCGGGTGAACAACCTGCAGCATACCATCGGCCATATCCGCAGTTTCAGTATGCAATACCTGAAAAACCAGCGCGGCTACCTTGGCCACTTCCAGGGCATGATCCGGATGATGGCCCCCTCGAATATCCTGAAGAAAGGATTCGCTCTTGTGAAAGTGGACGGACAGGTTACCAGCAACCCGGCTTCCATGCAGGTAGGACAGGACATCGACATCATACTTTCCGATACACAGATCACCACAACCGTCAAATCAAAAAAACCATACCATGGAGACGAATTTAACATATGAGGGTGCTTACCGGGAACTGGCGCAGATCGCCAAAGAAATTGAAAACGAAACCGTAACCGTGGATGTTCTGGCGCAAAAAGTAAAACGCGCGTCAGAACTGATCAGTTTCTGCCAGGCCAGGCTGAAATCCACGGAAACAGAAGTCAGCAGGATCATCGCCCAGATGGAAGGGGGGCTATGAATTTCCGTTAATAAATGTTATTTTAACGGTCGCGTAAACTAACGTGGCAGGCGGTTTATTGTATGCTGATCTATGTTCCCAGGTTTCCGGTTCACTTCATCTCCATCCTATGCTGCCTGCTCTTCGCGGGAAGCATTGGGCCCGCCCATGCCGGTACACGCCT
>JALOMP010000083.1 GCA_025455365.1 Chitinophagaceae bacterium
TATGCCGGTTGTCCGACTGGTCAGCGCGGATCCCGGTGACCCATACTTTTACCCCTTTCAGGGCGCGGTTCAGGGGTTCCACCTTACGGATATGGCAGCATTCCTGCCTGTTCTCAACAGACTCATAAAAGCTGGTGGCTCCTTTCTCCGTGAGCAGTTGTTGCACCGCTTCGGCCTGCGGAAAATACACTTCGATCCTCGTTTTGTAGCGGGCACGGGTACGGTCCAGCAGTTCATAGGTTTCCGGGAACAAACGCCCTGTATCAATGGTGAAAATGCGAATCGGAATATTGTTCCGGGCGATCACATCGGTGATCACCTGGTCCTCAGGCCCGAGGGACGACGAAAAAGCCACCTGGTCCGGGAATTCCCGGGCCAGGCGACTAAACTGTCCGGCCATGTCCAGGCCTTCGAGCAATTGCTGTAATGCTTTTTCTTGCATCGGATATATTCTCGATTGAAGGACAACGGTGTCAAGTTGTACGTTTCCAGCGACGTATTCATCGCTTTCGGGACAGGTTTACCTGTAGTTAGGCGTTATACCGTCAACCGTCAACTGATATCTGTCAACCGTCAACTGTCAACCGACATCTGTCAACCGTCAACCACCTACGCCTTATCCGGCTGAGGCGTATAGCGCAGGTAAGGTTTGATGACTTTCACACCCTTCGGGAATTTCTTGATCGCATCCTCGGTAGACACGGCCGGTACCACGATCACATCTTCCCCTTCCTTCCAATCCGCCGGCGTAGCGACGCTGTAATTGGCCGTAAGCTGCAGGGAATCTATGACCCGCAACACCTCATAAAAATTTCGGCCCGTAGAGGCGGGATAGGTAATCGTGAGTTTTATTTTCTTGTCAGGGCCGATTACAAACAAGGAACGAACCGTGAAAGTTTCGGACGCATTGGGATGGATCATGTCATACAACGTGGCCACTTTCCGGTCTTCATCAGCAATGATTGGAAAATGTACTTCCACATGCTGGGTTTCATTGATGTCTTTCACCCAGCCAAGGTGCTTGTCCAGCGGATCCACGCTTACAGCCAGCACTTTTACGTTCCGCTTGCGAAATTCCTCCTGTAACAGGGCGGTTTTGCCCAGTTCCGTGGTGCAGACCGGCGTGTAATCGGCGGGATGGGAAAACAATATTCCCCAGCCATTGCCCAGGTACTCGTGGAAATTGATTTCTCCCTCTGTTGTCACCGCTTTAAAATCGGGAGCGATGTCCCCCAGTCTTAGTCCCATATGATTGCGTTTTTGGACTGCGAATATAGGTTTTTTTTATTACCCCACTTAAGTAGTAGACTTTTTAACAGGGAATTGAAGGTTGTCCGCCCCGGAATTGGGGGTAGGTGCCGCAGGGGTGGTATTTTTGCAGTGAAATATAGGGACCGGCAGTGTCTGGCCCTTCTTTGAGCAGGACCGGTGCCGCAGGGGTGGTATTCTTACTGGGAAAGACAGGACTTCTACACTGCGCCGCCCCTGGTGAGGGAACCCTTCCCAAACCGTCCCTTTACCTGGTCGATAGCCTTATAGAGGCCGGATTTCTTCTGTTCATCTGAAAACAGGTTTGTCTGGCGCGCCTCATTGGTGAGCTCACTGAGGCGGACGCCCAGCAGGCGCACTTTCTCGCCCCTGCGGTAGAGCTGCTGGAAAAGTTCCTTGGCGGCGGGAATCAGTTCGTCATCATAGCAGGTATAGGAGATACTGCTCTGCCGGGAGGTGGTTTCAAAATCGGGATACCGGATCTTCACGGTGATGCACCCGGTCATCTTGTTTTCTTCCCTCAACTGGTAAGCGATTTTTTCGGTCATGCGTACCAGCTCGCTATGCAGGAAATCGGTATCGCCCACGTTGTCTTCAAAAGTATTCTCCGTGGAGATTGATTTGGCTTCATGATACGCGTGAATGGTGCTGGTATGTTGCCCATTCGCCCGCGCCCAGAGGTCTTCCCCGAACCGGCTTCCCAGCCTTTGAGCAAGGATCTCCCGCGGGTAGGCTACCAGCTCGGCAATTGACTGTATGCCCATTTCCTGCAGGACGCGTTGTGTACTCTCCCCCACTCCCGGGATTTTAGACGGCGACAATGGACCCAGGAATTCCATCTCCTTGCCGGGCAGTATCTGCAGGTAGCCGTTGGGTTTAGCTTCATTGGTGGCCATCTTCGCCACCATTTTATTGGAAGCGATTCCGAAGGATATGGGCAGTTTCGTCTGGTCCATGATCTCCTTCCGCAGGGCGATGGTCCAGTCCAGGGGATCAAAGAAACGTTCCATGCCGCCGAGGTCTACATAGAATTCATCAATCGAAGCTTTTTCAAACAACGGTGCGCGGGAAGCGATGATATCGGTTACCCACCTGGAAAACCGGCTGTACTCCCCCCGGGTTCCCCTCAGCAGCACCGCCTCGGGGCAAAGCTGCATGGCTTTCTTCATGGGCATGGCCGAGTGCACGCCAAACTTGCGCGCTTCGTAACTGCAGGTGGTAACCACACCCCTATCGCGACTCCCGCCCACGATCAACGGCTTTCCCCGCAGGCCCGGATTGTTCAGGCACTCCACTTCCACGAAGAAAGCATCGAGGTCCAGGTGCGCGATCATGTGCAGCGGTTCGTTCATCGATATAAAGGTAGCGAATCCGCGTAGCCTGCTGAACCCTTACCTTCGTACAAAGCATATGTATGGCCTGGACCTGGCTGAGTTCTACCGCCGCGCCTCTTCAACAACTGGTAAGCTTTCTCCAGAAGCAATCCAAGACAAGTGATGTTCAGAAAAAACAGGTGATCATGGAACTTCGTGATAACCTCAACCTCTTCAAGGAAGCCATTGAAACGCCTACTTCATACGATCGGCTGATCGACCTCCTGTCCAACGACGCCTACAGGAATGCCGTGAAGGAAAATTTTGCTTTCCATAAAATCAAGGGAGGCAAAATCCTGGCAAAACATGTAAAGGATGAGCGCAACCTTCGTTATACGGGATGGACTGCGGAGAAACTCATGGATAAGATCGATGAAAAAATCCAGGCCCTGAAAAACCTGAAGAAACTCAATGGTGGCAGCGTGGAAAAAATCGCCCCTAAAATCAGCCTGAAAGTCAGCAACCTGTATTTCCGGATGAAACTGATGGCAGACTTCATATATGAAAGTGGGAGGTAAGATTGTAGAAGTAAGAAGTAAATCAATCCTTTTCTTATAACTCCTAACTTCTAAAATCCAACATCTCACTTTAAATAGATATCCAACAGGCCCTCGGGCAGCGACAGCTTTATCGTCCGTTTCTTATGGTCGATGCCTTCCAGGGTTCCTTCGTGAACGGGCGCCAGCACTTCCCGGCCATCCATTTCCAATCGCAGGAGGATCTGCAGCGGCTGTTCAATCACTTCCAGGACAGGGCCCAACGGCCGGCCCTGGTCGATTACCATATAGCCCAGCAGGGCGATGGGAGCGTTCCTGGCCGCCAGTTTCTGGGCCACCGTAGTCTCCAGCCAAACCCCTTTTTTTATCAGTCCCAGTGCTTTTTCGCGGGTATCAATGCCTTCCACCCGTAAAAGGGATTCAGACGCGTCCCGGGCCCTGATCTCGGTGAGGAAATAGGGGAGGAACCGCCCTTCCTGGGTTTCCAGGAAAAAAGACTCTACCCCGGCCAGGTCTGACTTCCGTCCAAGGTTATGCTGCAGGACCAGTTGGCCCTCCACCCCATGGGCGGCGGCAATATGTCCAATTTTAATCAGCTGGTCCATAAGTGCGATCTTGGTCAAAAGGCAAAAACAAGCGAAATGATCAAGCTTGTCATTCCAGGAATCATATGGCCATTCCCATTTTCCGGGGACTGGAAACGGAAAAAGCCCCTTTCAGGGCTCTTTCACTGGAATATTGTCAGCATTATTCTGCCTTCGGTTCGCTGTCTGCCCTGCGCTCCATACGGCGGGGAGGCGCACCGCGGCGACCACCGCGACGGTTCCTGGCAGCTTCTTCCTGGCGCTGGCGGATTTTAGACTCATGCTCTTCGTGCCATACCTGGAACTTGGCCATAGCCGTGGCTTCGTCGAAGAGACCGAGGGTTACCCCGCGCAGGAGGTGCTTGAGGAACAGTACACCTTTATAGGAGAGGATCCGGCGGACGGTATCCGTCGGCTGGGCTCCCTTATGCAGCCATTCCAGCGCCTTCTGGCGGTCGATCTGGATGGTGGCAGGAACTGTCAAAGGATTGTAGGTACCGATTTTCTGGATGAATTTACCATCCCTTGGCGCACGGGCATCGGCTACGACAATGAAATAAAATGGGCGTTTTTTACTCCCGTGACGCTGGAGTCTGATCTTAACAGCCATAAAAAATAGACATTTTTTGTGGGTTGTGAAAAATGGGTTTCAACAAATGAGTGTGCGAAGATAATATCCCGCACCTACATCTCAAAACAAAAATACAATCATTTAATGAATATGCAAGCTAACGCCGGCCCAGTCCCATGCGGGCCCCGGCAGGCATTTTATTCATCGTTTTCATCATATCACGCATCTGCTCGAACTGTTTCATGAACTGGTTGACGTCTGCGATATCCTTGCCACAACCCTTTGCGATGCGTTTTTTCCGGTTCATATCAATAATATCGGGATTGGACCGCTCGAAAGGGGTCATGGAATGGATGATCGCTTCCACCCCTTTGAAGGCATCGTCTGAAATGTCCACATCTTTCATGGCCTTACCCACCCCCGGGATCATGGACATCAGGTCTTTAAGGCTGCCCATTTTCTTGATCTGCTGCAGCTGGTCGAGGAAATCCTGGAAATCGAACTGGTTCTTCCGGATTTTCTTTTCCAGCTTTCGGGCCTGTTCCTCATCAAACTGGGCCTGCGCTTTCTCCACCAGGGTGGTGATATCGCCCATGCCGAGGATACGCTGGGCCATCCGTTCCGGGTAAAAAATGTCCAGGGTGTCCATTTTCTCCCCGCTGCTGACAAATTTGATGGGCTTCTGGACCGTATACCGGATGGTCAGGGCCGCACCACCACGGGTATCTCCGTCCAGCTTGGTCAGCACCACGCCAGAATAATCGAGCTTATCGTGGAAAGCCTTGGCAGTATTGACCGCGTCCTGGCCGGTCATGGAATCCACCACGAAGAGGATCTCCTGCGGATTCACGGCCGACTTGATATTGGACACTTCCGTCATCATGACCTCATCCACGGCCAGTCGGCCGGCCGTGTCGATGATCACGACGTTCTTATTATGTGATTTTGCATGGGCGATGGCTGCCCGGGCGATGGCTACTGCATCCTTGTTTTCCGGTTCGCTGTACACTTCCACCTGCACCTGTTCGCCCAATATTTTGAGCTGGTCGATGGCCGCCGGGCGGTAGATATCGGCCGCCACAAGCAGGGGTGATTTTCCCTTGCGCGTTTTCAGGTAATTGGCCAGTTTCCCGCTGAAAGTGGTCTTACCGGAACCCTGGAGACCCGCGATCAGGATCACTGTCGGGTTTCCCTGCAGGTTCAGCTCGCTGGCTTCGCCACCCATCAGTTCGGCCAGCTCGTCCTTGACGATCTTGACCATCAACTGGCCGGGACTCACCGCCGTCAGCACTTTCTGGCCAACGGCTTTCTCCCGGACCTTGTCCGTAAACTCCTTCGCGATCTTAAAATTCACGTCCGCGTCGATCAGGGCACGACGGATTTCCTTGACCGTATTGGCCACGTTCAGGTCCGTCACCCTTCCTTCGCCCTTGATCTGCTTGAAGGCCGACTCGAGCCTTTCGCTTAAATTTTCAAACATGGGTTTGCTTTTACGCGCAAAAAAAAGTGAACATCATGGATGTTCACTAATGCGGTGCGAAGGTACAAAAACGTTGCTATGTACGCATTACCCCATATAACTCTTCAGGTGCTTGCTCCGGGAGGTGTTCCTGAGTTTGGTCAGGGCCTTGTCCTTGATCTGGCGAACCCGTTCCCGGGTCAGGTTGAACCTTTCCCCAATATCCTCGAGGCTCATCGGGTGATCGATCCCTATACCGAAGAAAAATCGGAGTACTTCCTGCTGTCGTTCCGTCAGCGTATTGAGGGAACGTTCGATCTCCTGTTTCATGGAATCGATATGCCCGATTTGTTCGTCGGTCTTTTCCGCGTTGGGATTCTCCATGACGTCGATCAGGGTGCTTTCTTCCCCTTCAGACAGCGGCGAATCCATGCTGACATGGCGGATTGAGCTGCCGAGCGAAGCGGCGATTTCATCCGAGTCAATGTCCAGCAGTTCCGAGAGTTCCTCCACCGAAGGCTCGCGCTCGTACTGTTGCTCCAGCTGCTGGAAGGCCTTGTTGATGCGGTTTGTAAGGCCCACTTTGTTCAGCGGAAGGCGCACAATCCGGGATTGTTCGGCAAGTGCCTGCAGAATGCTTTGGCGGATCCACCATACAGCGTACGAAATGAATTTGAAACCCCTTGTTTCATCAAAGCGCTGTGCGGCTTTGATCAGGCCGAGGTTGCCTTCATTGATCAGGTCAGGAAGCGAAAGCCCCTGGTTCTGGTACTGCTTGGACACAGATACCACGAAACGAAGGTTTGCTTTGGTTAATCTTTCCAGCGCGCGCTGGTCGCCTTGTTTGATACGGGCAGCCAATTGGACTTCTTCTTCGGCGGAAATCATTTCCACCTTGCCAATTTCCTGCAGGTATTTTTCAAGGCTCTGTGATTCCCGATTGGTAATAGATTTCGAGATCTTGAGTTGACGCATGCTCATGTGCGTAGGCTTTTTAGTTTAATAAGCCGTCAGGGTGTACGGATTGTCCACACTAAAACGGTTTTGCCTTCCCGTTATTGTTAAAGCGGTTGGTTGGCTTCGTCTTTAAAAAGATCCACCATAATATATAGATATCTGATTTTCAGTTGTTTAAGCAAATAAATGGGGCAAATCCTGTAAAAGCAGGGAAGCGGCCGGGCGTCTGACAAAATAAAATTGACGGATAAGAAGATTTTTCTATTATTGCACACCACCCCGGTTGTAGGGGTGGTTTTCCGTCTTACTAAACCCATGTTTCACAGACCACTACCGAAATGAGTAAGCAATTATATACGCTCGAATATCCCGTACGGTGCTCTCCCAATATCCTGTATGAATTCCTGTCCACCCCCGCCGGTCTCCAGGAGTGGTTTGCCGAAAAAGTTGACGAGCGCGACGGTGTTTTCAGTTTTACCTGGAACGGCAGCACGGACAAAGCGGAAATGCTTGAGTCCGAAGCAGACAAGTTTATCCGCTTCCACTGGTTGCATGCGCCGAAAAACGAATACTTCGAATTTGCGATTGAAAAATCGGAGGTTTCCAACCAGACCATCCTGGTGATCAAGGATTTCGCGGAGAAAAGGGATATCGCCGACCAGAAGCGGCTATGGGATTTCCAGGTGAATGACCTGTTTTACAGGATTGGTTCGTAGTTCATGGTTCATGGTTCATGGTTCGTGGTGAATGTCCGAGTCATGGCCATGAACAACGAACCATGAACCATGAACCCTACTGCAGAATCCTTAATATCTTTCTGAATGCGTCCGGCAGGATTTCATCCATACGGTTGAAGTCCGATAACGGAAATGACAACGCGATCTTCGTAAAGTCCCTCGCTTCGTACAGTGTCAGCCACTCATCTTCCTCAATCATGGAAACGGGCAGGTAGTTGTCTTCGCCGAAATGATGTTCCCATGCATCCACGCCAATGCCGGCATAGAAGCCCAGGTCTGCGATGTCCCTGTACTTCCGGATGATACGCTGGTGGTAGTGTTCCCGGTAATTTCCTTTGAGCAGGAGGGTCATGCTCATGAAATTTCCCCACCAGAACATGGTCCGGATGGCGAAAATATCATGCGGCCGGAAATAGCGGGGATAGTCAAGGATCACATAAGGCAATTCGAGATAATTCTCCCCCCGTGAAATCTTCGCCGGCACCTTCAGTACTTCCTGCAGCTCTTTCTCCAGGGGCCTTACCGCTTCCTGCATCTGAAGGGAAAGCTGCCCGAAGAGCTGGTACACCGCATCAATCACGGCATTCTTTGTTAAAATGACACCCGGGTCGCTCGCCAGCTTCAGTTCCTCTTCCGAAAGCAGTATTTTTGCATGGTTCATCGTATAAAGATATTAATCATTCATTGTTTTACGAGGGTGTTGAAAAAACTCGACCTGCTTATCCTGAAAGCGTTTATCGGTCCATTCGTGGCCACTTTTTTTATTACGCTCTTCGTGCTGGTAATGCAGTTCTTCTGGAAATACATTGACGACCTGGTAGGAAAAGGACTGGACCTGTTCAGCATACTTAAACTCACCAGCTTTGTAACGGTAACGGCTATTCCCCTGGCGCTGCCGCTGGCCGTACTCCTGTCTTCCATCATGACCTTCGGCAACCTGGGTGAAAGTTTCGAACTGGTTGCGATCAAGTCGGCCGGCATTCCCCTGCTCCGGTTCATGCGGCCGCTCATTGCCGTAAGTGCCGTAATCTGCGTAGTGGCCTTCCTGATATCCAATTACGTGATCCCCGTGGCCAACCTCAAGTTTACCACCATGCTCTATGACATCAGGGTAGCCAAGCCGGCTTTCGATCTGAAGGAGGGGATTTTTTACGACAAGCTGCCGGGCTATGCCATCAAAGTGGGCAGGAAGGACGCGGAAACCAATATGATCTATGACGTGATCATCTATGAAGGCCAGACGGCCCTGCAGGATAATTTCATTGCCGCCGAAAAAGGGAAGATGGCGCTGAGTCCTGATAAAAAATTCCTGGAATTCAACCTCGAAAATGGCTGGCGCTACCAGGAAAAAGGCCCCTATAATTCGAAAGAAACAGACTACTACAGGCTCGGGTTTAAACAATACAAGAAATCCTTCGATTTGTCCAGTTTCGATGTCCTTAAGACGCCTGACTCGGCGTTCAAGGGCGGTTACCGCATGATGAATGTGGACCAGCTGAGCAAGGCGGCAGACTCCCTGAAACGAATCACCCGTGAAGAACTCAGCAACCGCATGAGCCGGGAAGTAAGCAGTTATTTCAAGAGCGGAAAGATGCTGGACAGCGGATGGGTGCGTGCCGATCCCATTCCGGTGATTCCAGACAGCGCACGGTCCTACGAAGACATCATCCCAGACAGCGTTTTCAACACGAGTTTTACCAGGGCAACGGAAAAAATCAACCTGATGAAGTCATCCCTGGAGATCATCGCGGCCGACCAGAAAATGAAGCAGAAAGACCTGCGGCAATCGCTGATCGAATGGCATCGCAAATTTTCCCTGTCCTTTGCCTGCCTGGTTCTGTTCATGATAGGGGCGCCGTTGGGCTCCATCATACGCAAGGGTGGGCTGGGCATGCCGCTGGTCATCGCCGTGATCTTTTTCCTCATCTTCCACCTGCTCAACATGTTCGGCGAAAAGTTCGCGCAGAATGGCAGCGTTACCCCGCTGACGGGCATGTGGCTGTCTACGTTCATCCTGGTCCCGGTAGGGTTTTTCCTGGTCTATAAGGCGATGAACGACTCCCAACTGTTCAACAATGAATTTTACTACCGCTTCTTCCGGAAGCTGCGGAAAAAATTACCGATGGGTGCGTAATCCTTACCTTTAAGGAAATTAATCGCCATGCCCTCTTCCCGCTCCCGCAGGCAGTTCCTGAAACATTCCATCCAGGGTAGTTTCGCA
>JALOMP010000363.1 GCA_025455365.1 Chitinophagaceae bacterium
GGAGCATGAAAAGGGTATGCAACAACCAACCACCGCGCCTCCGGCGGATACCCTGCAACATCCTTTCTGGAATCGATTCCGCGAACTCTACCGGGATGGCCTAACCGAAAGGGAAGCCGGAAAGATCAGGGATTTCGACTATGTCTTCTTTGACATTCAAAACCCGGACCTCACCGACCAAAACCCCGAAGCCAGTGCAGCCGCAAAAGAAATGCTGCGTTCCCATCTCTCACCGGCGGCGATGCGCGCGGCCTTGTTTACGATGCTGTACCGCGACTTTCCCGTTTTCCAGAATTCATTCCGGATTTTGGACACCCTGGTGGAAATCGACAACCAGCTGGCCGGCTGGCGGCATGCGCATTACCGCATGGTGCGTAGGATGATTGGCATGCGCGTGGGCACGGGAAACACGTCCGGGTCTGGCTACCTCGAAGGCGCCGTAAGCAAGCACTATATCTTCCGGGATATTGCCGGCCTATCCACCTACCTGATCGAAAGGAAAAAACTGCCGAAACTGCCTACTGCCCTGATCAGGCACCTGAGTTTTGCGCAGGATTAGCGGATTAGCCAATTTCCGGGTTCGAAGATTGCCGGGTTCGCTCATTGGCTCATGATCATATCCGCAGCCTTTTCCCCAATCATCATGCAGGCCGCATTGGTATTGCCAGAAACGATCGTAGGCATGATGGACGCATCAGCAACCCTTAAGCCTTCGATACCGCGTACCCGAAGATGGTCGTCAACAACCGCCATTTGATCGCTCCCCATTTTACAGGTACCCACCGGGTGATACAGCGTTTCCAGCGTGCGACGGATATGCTTTTTCAGGTCTTCGTCCGAATGCGGTCGTGCAGGGAAATACACGCCGTCCGGGGCGAATGTCCGCAAGGCGGGCGATTCAATGATATCAATGGTTTTCCGCAGCGCCGTTACCAGCAAGTCCATATCCGCCGGATCAGACAGCAACCTTGGTTGTATCAGGGGCGCCGATAAAGGATCTGCATTATGGAGGGCGATATATCCCCTGCTCCTTGGCCTCAGCAGGATCGACAAGACTCCCACACCGTCGTCCCGCGTATAGGTATCCATGTCATAAATATCCATGGTATAGTCCGGGTTGATGGCCAGCGGCACCTGGTGCAGCTGCAGGTCCGGCCTCTGCATGCCCGGTTGCGATGCAAAAAATGCATTGGCCTCCAGGGGGCTGTTACCCAGGGGACCCTTTTTTGTAAAAAGGTAACGGACAAGCTCCTTAAACTGGTTCAAGGGACTGATCAGCGAATTGCCTGTAGGAATGTTTGTATACGCGCTGGCACCCGTCCAAACGTGATCCTGCAGGTTCTGACCTACCCCGGGCAGCCGATGAAGTATATCAATACCATGGGGCGTTAGCAGGTCTTCCGTCCCGATGCCGGACAGCAGGAGGATCTGGGGCGATTGGATCGCACCTGCGCTGAGGACCACCTCGCAACGGCAGGAAAATATTTCGGACGAATGCCTCCCCGTGATTACTTCCACGCCCGTCGCCCGACGGCCTTCGAGGATGATTCTCTTTACCCTTGCCCCGGTTTTCACGGTCAGGTTTTTGCGATCAAGCACCGGCTTCAGGAATGCGTCGGCTGCGCTCCACCGCGTGTTATCCTTAATGGTGAACTGAAGAGGCGATGCGCCCAGCTGGCTGGCTCCATTATAATCCGGGTTGTAGGCGATACCCTGCTCTGCACAGGCGTGAATGAATGCATCCCGGAGGGGCGTGGGCTGAGGCGAAAAGCTTACATGCAGCGGACCGTCCTGCCCATGGTATGGACCACCAAAAGCTTCATTATGTTCAGACCTGGTAAAATAGGGCAGCAGGTCTTCATAACCCCAGCCCTTGTTCCCCAATGATTCCCATTCGTCGTAATCGGCCCGGTTTCCCCGAACATAGGCCATGGCATTGGTGCTGGAACTGCCGCCCAGGGTCCTCCCCCGGGGGATATAGATCTTTCGCCCATCCACCTGTTCCTGCGGTTCCGTCCAGAAGGACCAGTCGATCGCGGACCTGTGCAACTTTCCGTATGCCCCGGGAATTTTTATCTCCAGCATCTTGTTGGCCGGCCCCGCCTCCAGCAGGAGTACGGATACGGCAGGATCTGCGGACAGGCGGTTTGCGAGTACAGAACCGGCCGATCCGGCGCCGATGACAATATAATCGTAGGACATCTTTTTATTTGCGGAGATCAGATCAGCTCTTTCAACTTTTCCACCACAATATCCACTTCTTCTTTTGTATTGAATTTGGAAAAGGAGAAACGGACGGTTACCTGGTTGGGGTTGTTGTTGATGGCGCGTATGACGTGCGAGCCCTGGTCGGCGCCAGAGGTGCAGGCGCTACCACCAGATGCACAGATATGGTTGATGTCCAGGTTGAAGAGGATCATCTCCGATTTCTCGGTTTTGGGGAAACTCACGCTGAGGACCGTGTAGAGGGACCGGCCCAGGGGATCGCCATTGAAGGCAATACCCTTGATTTTCTTCTTCAGCTGCTCCATCATGTACACTTTCAGGCCCTTGATATGGGAACTTTCCGCTTCCAGTCCGGCCGTAGCGATCTCCAGCGCTTTGCCGAAACCGACGATGCCATACACGTTTTCAGTGCCCGCGCGCATGTTTCGCTCCTGCCCGCCACCATGGATCAGCGGATGTATCTTGACGTTTTCGTTTACATACAGCATGCCCACGCCTTTGGGACCGTGGAACTTGTGACCGGCGCCGGTGATGAAATGCACCGGCATATTGCGCAGGTCGATGGTGAAATGGCCCAGTGTCTGGACCGTGTCTGAATGGAAA
>JALOMP010000364.1 GCA_025455365.1 Chitinophagaceae bacterium
AAAAAACCGTGTGGGCAGGTTGCTGTTGGCGCTGATGGTCTGCCAGTTCCGCATATCGGTGGTACGGCAGATCTCCGGCCTGAATGCATAGGTTTCGATATTTCCTTCAAAATGTCCCAGGCCGTACAGCGCTCCTTTGAAATATACGTAGTCAAGGAATGCCTGGTTCCGTATGGCATTGGCCAGCGGGGATTTGGTCCATTCCCGACCGTTGACTGAAAACCAGGTACCGTCCGGGTGGAGGGTCCAGATTGTATCCCGGATGCTGAACATCTGGTAATTGTAGGTTTTCTTCCAGGCCGCGCTGTCCATTACTTTGGTCCATGTATAGGCTGGTCCGCTTGTGTTTGTTGTAACGGATTTCATGGTTTCCTGCTTGCGCGACTGGCTGGCGCAGGCGATGAGCCCGGTAGCAATGAGGATGCTGGCGAAAGGTTTCATGTTTACGTATTGATGATGAAAACATCATGCTTCACAGGCAGGATCCTTATACATGGCCAGCCTGGTACAAACCAGGCACAACAGCAGGGTGACGGGGGTGAACAACATTGTTTCGGATGAATTCCGTGCGAAAATATTGCCTATTGTATTGAGGAGAAAGATACCGGCGAAAATCCACAGGGCTGTTCTCGCCCTTAATGAATATTTGTCTTTTTTGACCAATCCTGCCTTGATGGCGGCCAGGTAAGCCAGAGCCCCGTCGATAGCAAGTGAAATGGTTTCCATCACCAGGGTCTGTTGCCGACTTTCGGTCCGCCCACCCCAAGTGATCCCTTGCGGTATGAGACCGGAAATCACCAGGATATGGAATAAGATTACCAAATCTGCAATGATGAAGAGTGCAGTGGCAAGAATGGTTTCAGTCTTTTGGTTAGACATATGATTCGGGATCTTCAAGACGATGCAAGCATTTAATGACCTGGACAGGGATCAACGCATAAAAATAAGTATACAAATGCTGGTTCATTCTTCCACATTGTAAGCGATACCCTTCAGCCTGAATTTCCCATACGTGAACGCCCCCTCCGGGTAATGCCAGACGGCATCGCCTTCGCTCAGGACCCGCCGGCCGTTGATGTCCCGATAAGCATGCACGGGGGTAGAGAATGGGATTTTCATTTTCTGTTGGATGGCCGTTCGGTCTTCGGACATAAAATTCACCAACTGCCCTTGCTCGTTGAAATACAGGATGGCCGAAATGGTGGTTGGGCCGTTGGTGAAGATGGCCTTCGCGCTTAAGCTGTCTTTTTCCTCCCACCTGATCCGCGGGTCAAGTAGCGATGCAGGCGCCAGCAGGCACATGTCGTTAAAGAATGTCACAGTTTCCGTAGTGTCCATTACAGGTCCCGATTCACGCACAACCGGGAAGAGTCCAAACAACCGGATGTCCATGCTGGCTTTCCGGTCATGGTAATGATGATAGCCGGGAACCGTCATGCCTTTCATGCGTGCTTTCATGAAAAACAACCGCGTGGGCTCTTCGAAAAAGTTATACTGCACGGAATGGAATGGAAAATACTCTTTCCCCTTGTCACGCATTTCTCCTTCGAATTCTACGCGCATGTTTTTCGCACGCGGGGTGCCCACCACGCCGCTGTATTGCAGGTATTTCCGGACGGGTAGCGGTAATGGTCGAAGGTCGTCTTCCGTGATGATCGAGGGACTGGCGCCACTGGTTTTGTTCAGCGCTTCCCTGACGTCTTTTCTGAAAGCCCCCTCAAAGTGATTGCTACCCCACGCAAAAACGGCCGCGAACAGGACGATAATATTCGCAACTGTTCCGAATTTCGCGTCCTGCCAGCTTTGGAGAATCGCAACCTGGGAGAGGATAATGCCCGGAAGGGCGATGATCCACCAAGCAGGTTTATTGGCAAACAAGAGCGCAGCACTTGCCATGAACAGGATAGCCGCCAGCAGCCACACCAGGCCCATGGGTTTTGATACCTGGCCGGTGATGTTTTTGATCTCCGCATAGCCGAAGGCCTTTGCGAAGCCCATCCAGTGGATGAGGCCGTGTATCAGGATCAGTCCTGCCAGTAGATAGCGCAGCATGACCTGGGTTTTATACAAAGTTACAGCAGGATCTTTTCGAAGCAGAGGCTGTTTTCAACCCCGGCATACTGCCCGTAATTGGGGATGCGGGCATAACCGCGACGGGTATACAATTCAATGGCTTCCGGTTGTTTCGTGCCTGTTTCCAGCACGGTACGCGCATAGGACATTTCCGCAGCCCAGCGTTCCAGTTCCCCCAGGACCATGGAGGCAATACCTTTCTGCCGTCCTTCCGGGCGGACAAACATGCGTTTGACTTCCATCGCTTCCGCAGAGAATTCCTTGATGGCGCCGCAACCCATCGCCTGATCGCCCTCAAAAGCCAAAACTACATGCCGGATGGTGTCGATTTTGTTGAACTGTGCATAGAAGGCATGGTCCGCACCATCCCGTATGGCGAGGTCTGCATCGAGCAGCTTTACCAGGGCAATAAAGTCAGGGTTCTCCGAATTTGTTCTGTGCAGGGTAATCATTCCGCTGGTGTCAGGATTTCATGATTTGTTGTGGTGAAGTTATGCCGTATTTGATTTTTTCGGCAATCTTCAGGGCACGTTCGATTTTTTTGTCGGGCGATTTCACCATATGTACCAGCTGGATAAGTCCGCGTTTTCGTCCGTCCGTCAATCCGTCGAAGACTTCCCTTGCTACAGGATCGGTTTCCATTACCGCTGAAAATTCTTCCGGGATATCAAACTGCAGCGCCGTGTCATCTTCTTTCAGGTCTACGGAGACCTGCATTCCAGCCTTCAGCTTCAACTGAACCAGCACGCGTTTG
>JALOMP010000365.1 GCA_025455365.1 Chitinophagaceae bacterium
CCACATTGGCAACATGGTAGCTCTTCTGCATCATGTAATCGCCATAAGCGATGATGAACTTCCCGCTCTTTTTAAATTGCGCCAGCGCCTGCCGTATCTCTTCGCTGGCCGCGAAGCCATTCCGGTTTTCGTTTGCAACGAGATAGATTCCCCTGATGGATGAATCACCCCTTGCGTGCTCGATCACCCGGATCAGCTGGGCCAGTGAAGGAACATCGTCCTCCTCATCTCCCGACAATTCCAGGAGCAGGTTTTCCTCCTTCAAATCCCTGAAATGCCGCGAGAGGTCAACCACCAGCACGGAACGGGAAGGCACAACCGATATATCGCGACTTACCAGGCTGCCGGCGATCCCAAAAAGTACGAGCAGGGCCAATCCGAAAAACACCACCAGGGCAGCAAGGGAGGCCAGGAAAAACTTGAGGAATGAACGCAATCGTCAATGATTTAATCCTGCAAAAATAAAGATATTTGGCGGCCCTTGCGGGCTACAGGTATGAAGGATGCATATATCTTGATAGGTGGTAACATGGGCGACAGGCAGGCGTACCTGTCGGCCGCGGCAACCTTGATCACGGAACGAATGGGCAAGATCAAGCATTCTTCGTCTGTCTTTGAGACAGCGGCCTGGGGCATGGCAGGCCAGGCGGATTTCCTCAACCAGGTTTTGTTGATCGAAACCAGCCTTTCGCCCCTTGAACTCTTACACAGTCTGCTTTCCGCTGAACAGGAACTGGGCCGTTTCAGAGCGGGAAAATATGGACCGAGGACCATCGATATGGATATTCTTTTTTACGATCAGTGGATCGTCAGCATCCCGGGGCTACAGGTGCCGCATCCGCGCATTCCGGAACGCCGCTTTGTACTGGAACCCATGCTGGAACTCGCACCGGACCTGCGTCACCCGGTGCTTAACCGTACCATCCGGCAACTCCATCAATCCTGCCCGGACCAGCTGCCTGTGCATAAATACAGCGACGCTGTGCATAACAAAGCCTGATGCCTTGCGGCGACTGGCTTAAGTTTGGTCGACTGTATGAACTATCACTTCATTACCATTGAAGGCAATATCGGAGCAGGAAAAACCACGTTGGCCCATCTGTTGTCGCGCCATTTCAACGCCCGCCTGATCCTGGAGGAGTTTGCCGACAATCCATTCCTCTCCAAGTTTTATGAGAATCCTGCCCAGTATGCCTTTCCCCTGGAACTCTTTTTCATGGCCGAACGGTATAAGCAGCAGAAGGATTTTCTCCATCAGAAAGACCTTTTCCAGACCCTGACCATTTCGGACTACCTGTTCACCAAATGCCTCCTTTTTGCCAAAGTGAACCTTCCGGACGATGAATTCAGGCTCTACCAGCGCCTGTTTGAAATCATCCACCAGCAGATGATACAGCCTGACCTGCTCATTTACCTGCATGCCCCGGTGAACAAACTCAAGGAAAATATCCGGAAAAGGAACCGGTCTTATGAACAGAACATACAGGATGAATACCTGTTCAACATCCAGCAGACCTATACCCACTATATCCGGCAGCATAATATGAAAACCCTTTTCATAGACGCTTCCAACGCCGATTTCCTTGGAAACGAAAAACATTTCAAGGCCGTGGTGGATGCCCTGGAGCATGACTACGGGGAAGGACAACACTATCTATCCCTGCCCTGATGAACCGAGCAAGCTTCCGGCACTCCGCCTTTAACGCCCTCCGCTACCCGGAATTCAGGGCTTATATCGCCGCCCGCTTCCTGTTTATTTTTGTCCTCAACATGCAGGCCACGCTGGTCAGCTGGACCGTCTACGACATCACGAAGGATCCATTCAGCATTGGCCTGATCGGCCTCATCGAATTCGTACCCGCGTTTATCATGGCATTTTATGCGGGGCATGTGATTGACCGGGGCGATAAACGCAAACTGCTGCTGATGAGTTTTGCGGGTAACGTCCTGCTTACCCTGGCCTACACCCTCATTACGAGCCGGCAGGCAGGCGCCCTGTATTCCAGGGATACCGTCCTGCTGGTCATGTATGGACTTACGTTTTGCACCGGGATTGCCAGGGCCTTCAGCGGGCCTACTTCCTTCGCGCTTGTCAGCAGGCTGGTTCCGGAAAAAGAGTTACCCAGCGCCATCACCTGGCATAGCGGCTCCTGGCAGGTGGCGGCCGTATCCGGGCCGGCCCTCGGGGGCGTGCTGTATGCATCCGTCGGGCTTACCCCAACATTCGTGGGCATGCTCATCCTGCTGCTGCTGGCCACCGCGGGAACCCTGCGTATAGGACCGAAACCTTCGGCTATTCGGCAACGTGAGGAAACCGTGCTGGAAAGCATCAGGCAGGGATTCCGGTTCGTCCGGAAAACGCCGGAGGTCCTGGGTGCCCTGAGCCTGGACCTGTTCGCTGTATTCTTCGGCGGAGCCACGGCCCTGCTCCCCTATTTTTCCGATCAGATCCTGCAATCGGGGCCGGAAGGGCTCGGCATCCTGCGCTCCGCGCCGGCCCTGGGGGCGATTGTCATCCTGATCTGGGTGACGTTCATGCCACTGAAAAAACAACAGGGACGGGCGATGTTTCTGAGCGTGGCGGGCTTCGGCATCTGCATCATCCTGTTCGGGCTTTCCAGGTTTTTCTGGCTTTCCTTCGCGGCCCTCTTCATGTCCGGCCTGCTGGACGGCATCAGCATCATTGTCCGATCAACCATTTTACAGCTAAAAACACCGGATGACATGCGCGGCCGCGTCGCTTCGCTGAACAGTATCTTCATTATGTCTTCCAATGAACTGGGCGCTTTCGAAAGCGGCTTCACAGCGCGACTGATGGG
>JALOMP010000084.1 GCA_025455365.1 Chitinophagaceae bacterium
TCCCACACCGTTACCCTGGTCCACCCAATAGAGGGCGGTGCTTTTCTGTGCATCCGTCAGGGCAAGGCTCACGTCATGCACTTCCTTCACCATACTGTAAAATTCCGATGGATTGGTTTCACTATACGCGAAGGGAAGCGCCGGGATGGCCAGGCTGGTATGGGCTGCGAGCAAGGTGGTTGCGGTACCGATATACGGATTGACCCCATTGGCAAAGGCCGGTGGTGTAGGTACCCAAAAACCTGGGCCTGTTGCCGGCACAAATCCCGCATTGTTCAGGATGGCATTATCGGTGAGATACCAGTCGTGTATGGCTTTGGCAATGCTCCGACCATAAGCCTGTGCCCTGTCGAAACTCCCGGCGTCCGGTGCAAGGGGTTTCAGTTTACTGTTATAAGCATTCTCCAGTGAATCGATGCTGGCATTGTTGGCTGCCGTCAGGCCATTGTTAAAAGCCCGGAGCATGGCAGCCATGGCGGCATTGGCACTTTCCGGCCAGTAATAGGTGGTGTTGGCGGTAATGGCCGGCATCGCGGGCATCTGGTTGAGCCGGCTGGAAAGACTCACATGGCCGGGAATGCCGTTCCGGACGGATTCATAGAGCCCGATACCCAGGTGTCCGAAATAAATACCATTCATGGTGCTGTTTCTTTCCAGCAGAAACCGCAGTTGCAGTTTGTACCAGTCGTTGGCTACATCGGCGCTTTCCGTGAGCTCCGTGACCGGTGGCTCCGTATCCTCTGCATCATCGCAACCGGAAAAAACAAAAGGCAGGAGAAAAAGGGCGATAAAAGCGCCTATGCCGTAGATTCGGCTTAATGCATTTTTCATACGTGTAGCTTTCCGTCAAGCTACTGCTTGCCATCGCCTGTTACAAGATGCATTGAGTAACTGGCGGCGTATGGCCGTCGTTAGGATACCCGGCTGGGTTGTCAGCGCAACCGCATCAGCGCGGCCGGGACCGGGATTTCAAAAAGGCAACCAGGGAGTCCGGGCGCCGCAGGACTTTTAGGCCTTAGGGCCTGCCCCGGTCGAAGACCTGCATCAGGGATTCCTTCCGGCTCCGGGAAACATTGATAGTGACGCCGTCATTCATCACCAGGTAACCGCCTTCGCCCCGGATATAGCGTGCGATCTCATTGAGGTTTACCATATAGGAGTGGTGTACCCGCAGGAAAAAAGAATAATCTTTCAACTGTTCTTCCACTTCACGGAGCGTACGACAGGCCGTTATTTTCCTGCCATCCTTCAGGTGCAGGTGGGTGTAATTGTCTTCCGCTTCGCACCACTCGATCTCCGCGGCCGGCACCAGTTCAAAACCTTCGATGGTGGGAATGGCGATATTGTGGAAACGGTGCACTTTCTGCTGCATATACCCCATCATCATGTCAAACTGCTCCCGGCCGGGTTTGTGCTGCTTCATCCGGATCTTTTCCACCGCTTCCGCCAGTTCTTTCGGGTCAACGGGCTTCAGCAGGTAATCCAGCGCGCTGAATTTGATGGCCTTGATGGCATACTGGTTATAACTGGTGGTGAATATAACGGAGAAGGGTACCTGCTTGTATTGCATCAGCATTTCGAAGCCGTTCATCCCCGGCATTTCGATGTCCAGGAAAACAAGTTCGGGCGCAAATCGGTCGATGGCCTCCATCCCCTCCCTGGCTGAAAGGCATGTGGCCACCACTTCCACGTCCTTGCAGTAATCGCTCAGCTGGATGCTCAGCGTGTCCAGGCAATGGAGTTCATCGTCTATGATCACGGCCTTAATCATACATGACCGGTATTTCTATGATTACTTCCGTACCCGCACCCCGTCCGTCCGGCCCCACCAGGTCGTTGATGGAAACGGACGACTGTTTGGCATCGCGTTGGCCGAGCAGGGAAATCCTTTCCAGGGTGATCTGCTGCCCCATCGACTTGTGCAGCATCATCGACTGGTCCGCCCTGGCCGCCGCCTGTTTCCGCCCGATCCCGTCATCCGCGATGCGGATATAAAGGTGGTCTTTTTCTGAAGATATTTCAATGTCCAGCTGCCCCTTCTCCTGTTTTTGCATCAGCCCGTGCCAGATGGCATTCTCTGCGAAAGGCTGAATGATCAGGGGTGGCACCTTTATCTCCGCTTCCAGCAGTTCCTGCGGTACGGAAACCTTGAAGTTGAACCGTCCTTCAAAACGCAGGGACTCCAGTTCCAGGTAAAGGTTCAGCGCTTCCAGTTCCCGCTCCAGGCTGATCAGGGATTCCTTGGAATTTTCGAGGATCAATCGCACGAGTCGTGAAAATTTGGACAGGTAGCCGGACGCCTGTTTACGGTCGTTTTGCAGGATGAAACGGTTGATGGCATTCAGTGAATTGAAAATGAAATGCGGGTTCATTTGCGCGCGCAGGGCCTGCATTTCGAGGGCGATGGATTTCTGCTGCAGCTCGGCGGTTTGCTGCGCCAATTCAGCCAGCTGGCTGTCTTTCACGGACCTTGCCAGCCGGGCCTTGTACCGCTGGTGCACGCCATAGCGGACCAGCAGGTAAATCACCAGGCCAATGACGGAAAACAAGAGTACCTGGAACCAGGATCGGTCCCAGATCGCGGGATGCATCCTTATTTCAAGGATTTTTTCGGGACCCTGGAACGTATGCCCGGACCTGGATGCCTGTATCCGGAGTTTGTAGTTGCCTGGCGACAGTTCCTGGTATTGAATCGTATGGTTTGCCGGCGCCACCTGCCATTCATCGCCCGTTCCCTCCAGCTTATAGCGGATGAGATCTTCCTTCTCCGAATAAAAATCCAGCACACCGGTTTCGATGGCCAGGTTTCGCTGCCGGTGGGTAAGGGATATCGTGCTGATCTCGCCGTCTTCGCCCCGGGTCTTTAATGGCACGCCGTTGATTCGGATATCGCTAACATATACCTGCGGTGGCTTGTAGGTTTTGAGCGCCCCAGGGTTGATACGATCGATCCCTTCTGCCCCGGCAAAATACAGGTTACCCATGCGGTCTTTAATGAATGGGATCTGCCAGAAATATTGGTTAGCCGTATATCCGTCCTGGCGGGTCAGGTAGCGTATTTTTCCGTTTGCCGCGTCAATGCAGAAAATCCTGCCATCGGCATTGCAGAACCAGGTTTTACTTTCGTCATCGATCAGGATCGCTAAAATGCCTGACCCGGTAATCCCTTCTTCGGCGCCGAATTTTTCCAGCAGGCGGAACTGCTGGTCAAAATGATACAATTCCTTGAAACCGCCTACCCAGTATGTTTTTGTCTTTTCATCGTAGGTGATGCAATTCCATTCTAGTGAGTCTATGGGCGTTACCACCTGCCGCCACTGGCCGTCCCGGAGGCCGTAGCAAAGGTTTCGCCCCGTGAAATGAAAACGTATAAAGACATACCGGTTATCGGTCACGGCAACATTGGTTACATGGTGTGGAATCGAAGCGATTCTTTCCGCCTGTTGCTTGCCGGGGCGAACCAGGTAAATGCCATTTAAATCCAGTTGCACCAGCAAACCGTCGAGGAGCGGTCTTGTGTGGTGGATCGCGATGGGATGCGGTTGGGGCGACTGTCCCGGCGCGTCAAACAGGATTTCTGTCTTCCTCCTTTCCTTTAGGTTCCAGGCATATACCCGCTCCTTCTGCCCTTCATAAAACCAGGCGATTCCTGCATCGCTGTTTAATCCCAATGGGAATAGGTGCTGGTCCGGGTTCGCCGGCCGCATTTGATCGGGTAACGGATCGAATGTCCCGTCCTGTGGATCAAAGCGAAGCGGCCCTGTTGAACTGCCCATCCAGAGAGAATTCCCATCGCCCAGTATGATATTATGTACCCTGTCCGGTATCCATCCCTTGTCGGAATGTTTGACATCGCGATGGTACTGTTGCACGGCCGGCATGAATGGAATGAGTTGCATCATACCCCTCTTCAATCCATACCCAAACCATACCATATCGTCTTCGTCAAAGTATATCCGCATGCAGGCATCGGAAATCATGTGTTGCGCCGCACTGTCTTCAAAGACGGGACGAATCCGGCCGGTAGCGGGTGTATAACGGAGAACGCCGGCCGGTTCGGTGGCCATCCATACATCGCCTCCCGGATCCAGGGCGATGCCCGGCCATGCATGGTATTTCTCCCCGATAATTTTTTTTGTAAAGGCGTTCGGGCGACGAAATTGCTTCTCACGCAGATCGAATTGAAGGAGCCCGTCCTCGCTATTGACCCATACCTGGTTGTTTGAAAAGTCCGCGGCGATGCCTTCCACGCGATGGTTGTGATTTTTTCGTCCGTCAAAGCATGTCCATGCATGGTGCACCAGGGTACCGAATGAAAGGTCGAGCTGCCAAAGCCCGCCCTGCTTTTCACTATCGGGTATCCAGATGCTGTTGCCCAGGCTGTCGTACACGGACAGGGCGATGGCGATATTGTTTTTCCAGCCAGGATTTTCCGGCAGGACGGACAGGACCTTTCGCTGTTTTGTCCGTATATCATAGGATGTAATCATGCGGGCCTGCTCCAGGCAAAAAACGGAAGCATTGCTGGCCCAGAACGGAACGATGCTGGTGATATCCGCATACCCGTTTGTACGGGGAAGGATGCTTTGGAAGGAATCCGTGTACGCGTTGTAACATAGCAACCCGCGGTTGGTGCCCACCCATAACTGGTGCAGGCTGTCTTCAACGATTGAAAAACAATAGGATCCCGGCATGTTCCCTTTGGCCGTTTGCCCGTAGAAATACTGCTGGAAACGGTTGCCATCGAATTTGTTCAGGCCGCCGGGACTGGCCACCCAGAGGAAACCGTTCACATCCCGGATCATGGCATTCTTGTAGGCCAGGGACAAGCCATCCGCAGCATCCCATTGAACGATCCGGTAGGGATCCTTGTCCCCTCCCTGGGCGTGGGATATCGCCATGACACAGACGCATGAAATGAAAAGGAGCAAGCGTACGGGAAGGGTTTTACCCATAACATGGCCTACCCGCCTGGGGCAAAGCTTTTTGCATGGAATGCCAGTATGTCCGTTTTCCATTCCCTTGATCCCATTAATATACACCAAAAAAAGCCATGGTCACCTCCGGGAATGAGCAGTTGGCGGCTGGCAGAAATAACCGGAAAGAAAAGCCTGGACCCTGACCTGCGTGCTTCTCACCCGGGAATAAAATGGCGATTCCAGGCGAAATAGGTTACCTTCTCCGGAATAACTTTTCACCAAAAACGTAAGACCATGAAATTAACTGCTCCCGCATGCGGCCTGTTGCTGCTCTCTGCCCTGTTCTTTAATGCCTGCACCCAACCCGCCAAAGAAGCTGCGCCTTTGGATATGGCCGCTTTAAAAACCGAAATCCAGGCCAAGGAAGACGCCTTCGCCGCCGCCGAGAAAGCAAAAGATGCGGATGCGGTTGCCGCCTATTATGCAGATGATGCTGTCAGCTATAACCGAAACCGGGAGCCGCTATCCGGCAAAGCGGCGATTAAGGAAGGCATCGCCCAACGCCTGGCGGCAGACACAACAGGCAGCCTGAGCACCTACCAGGTGGTAGACCTCTTTGCAGATGGAGACATGCTCGTGGAAATCGGGTCATTCACGTCACGCAATCCTGCCGGGCAGGAAACGGATAAGGGGCATTACATGTCCGTTTTCCAAAAGCGCGACGGAAAATATGTATGCGTACGGGATATGAACGTCACATCCCTGCCGGAAAAGAAATAAGTCCGCATAAGGGCAAGCCGGGTGTCCTGCCCTTTTTCACCACGTCAACCCATACCCGAACGGGTACAGCGGTTTCTTCGAATCATAGGGAACATCTTCCTTCTGTTCCAGCACCGCGTCCATGGACGAAGGTATTTCGAACGGAAGCTTTCCCGTGGGCTTGAATTTTCCGTAGATCAAATCGAGGATGATATCATCCTGGCTGCTGAAATCGCCAATCACTGCCTTGCTGGCAGCATTGATCTCCGGGAATACGCCCGGCCTTTCCAGGTTCATGACCAGCACCGTTGGTTTCCTGCTGACTAGTTCAAGGAGCTTCTTTTTCTCCTTCGCCGAGAATTCCAGTGAGCCCTCCGGGAATATCCGTTCGAGGATGTATTCCGTCCGGGGCTCGGTGGGCGTCTTTACTTTCAGTACGATCACATCGGCCTCCTCCAGGCTTTTTATCAAAGACGCATAGGGCTTTATATCGCCCTTGTGCATTCCCTCCACGAAGATCCTGGTGCCTGGTTTGAGTGGCAGGAAATTCCCGTCGTTTTTCAACAGTACGAGTGATCTTCTTTGCGATTCCTTACCCATCTCCACGAACTCTTTTCTCCCGGGTATGGACGCGTTGGATGGATCCACATACGGATTCTCAAACAACCCCAGCGTGAATTTATCACGCAGGATCCTTCGCGCGGATTCATCAATTCGGGATTCCGGGATTCGTCCCTTCTTCACCAGCCCGATGATGATATCCGGTATTGCTTCCCCACCGAACTGATCACAGCCCGCGTCGATGATTTTGAACACCCGCTCTTCGGTGGAAAGCTTTTCCACCCCGTGCGCGGCGGCGGGCTTAAGTATGAATCCGAGGATCTTTGCGTCTGATACCAGGCCCCAGTCGGTGCAGACCACGCCGTCAAATCCATACTGCTGCCTGAGCATCCCGGTAACAACCTGTTTGTTGTAACCGAAGCCCACGTCTTCATTGGTCTGCCCCACGGGAATACCGTAGTAGGGCATCACCGATGCGGCGTGGGCAGCAAAGGCGGAATCAAAGGGAATAAGGTGGTATTTGAAATTATTTCCCGGGTAAGCCTGCCTGCCCGGCGGGAAATGCGCGTCATAGCCGTCTTCCTGCGGGCCGCCGCCGGAGAAATGCTTTACCATGCAGGCCACGCTCCACGGTCCGAGGGTATCGCCCTGGAAGCCCTGGATATACGCGCGCGTCATGGCGCCGGCCAGTTGTGCATCCTCCCCGAAAGTTCCATTGATCCTCGCCCAGCGCGGTTCCGTGGCGAGGTCTGCCTGGGGCGATAAGGTCACCCGGAAGCCCATCGACAAATACTCCTGTCGCGCGATATCGCCGAATTGTCGCATGAAGGCGGTATCTCCAATGGCGGCAAATCCAGGCGCCGAACACCAGGGTGAGAAAAAGGGCGTGGCGATGCTCAGGCCGGGCGCGTTGGGCACACCATGCCGCGGGTCCGTACCGATGGTAACGGGAATGCCTAACCGTGTTCTTTCCGCCAGCTTCTGTATCTCGTTGCTCCAGCGGATCAATGCCTGGGGCGAAGGCGCCTGCAGGTGGTTGAAATGGTTCATTTTCTTGCGCGCCACCATGGATGCGTTGGATTCCAGGAACCAGGACAGGGGACTGAACAGGGTTGTCTTGTTCATCAGGGAACCGTCGCTTTCCAGTCCGGCCATGGTGAAGAACATCAAACCGGCCTTCTCCTCCAGCGTCATCTGCTTCAGCAGGTCTTCCACACGGGCCTTGACATCCGCGCGACGGTCTTCGTATACATCCAGTTTCCCGTTATGGTTGAGATCGCGAAACCTAAGCCCGTCCACCGTGATCGTGGGCGCTTCTTCACCCAGGCGTTTCATGTCGTCCGACAGCGTCATGGACGATTTGATATACGCGGCAAGTGAAATGAGCAGGATGACAACGATGATGGACATGAAAATCCATCCGATGATCTTGAAGAATTTTTTCATGTGGGGCAGTTTGGGGTCAGAACCTGCCTGTAATGTAGCAAATTCCGGGCTTGATTGAAACGGCTTGAGCACGTGGAAAATTCAGGCACCCTTCAGCGATAACACCCTCCATTCGGTCTACTTTTTGTGAAGTTCTGTACCTTCAACCGGACGCCTGTCGCTAAAAAATTAACAAACGGAATGTATACACGCATTTTCACTCTCCTTTTATCCGTCGGTCTGCTGGCCGGTTTCCAACATTCACCGGATGAAGGTAAAGGCCGGATCCTGTACAACCAGTTGGGTTATATCAACTACGCTCCCAAGCTCCTGCTGGTTTCCGAAGATGTGGGCCTGGTCAGGTTCCTGGATGGCGATGGAAAGGAAGTGCTTGCCGTGAAACCCGCTGCCGCGCAATTCTGGGAGGCGTCGGGTACCGCTGTCCGTAAGGTTGATTTTTCTTCGCTCACCGTGCCTGGCCGATATACGGTGGTGGCACCCGGTGCAAAGGAGCAACCCGCCATCACGATTTCGTCCGCCCCCTACCACAAACTGGCCAGGTCCGTCATGAAAGCCTTCTACCTGAATCGCGCGGGCATGCCCATCGTGGAACAATACGCCGGTAAATGGGCCCGGCCGGCCGGTCATCCGGATACGTTGGTATATGTGCATCCATCGGCTGCAGGCCCGATACGGAAAGCCGGCTCCGTCATCTCCTCCCCCCTTGGATGGTACGACGCCGGCGACTACAACAAGTATATCGTCAACAGCGCGATCGCCACGTATATCCTGTTTAAAGCACTGGAGGATTTCCCGGCATATTACCGGAAACTCAACCTGAACATCCCCGAAACGGGCAAGGGTGCGCCGGATATCCTGGCCGAAGCCATGCACAACTACCGTTGGATGCTGAGCATGCAGGACCCGGCGGATGGCGGCGTTTATCATAAGCTCACCAACAAATTGTTCGACGAGGTGGTGATGCCCGATAAAGCCACGAAGGAACGTTATGTAGTGATGAAAAGCACGGCCGCCACGCTGGACTTCGCTGCCGTGGCAGCCCATGCATCGCAAACGCTGAAACCTTACGGAAAGGCGTACCCGGGACTGGCCGCGGAAAGCCTGGAGAAGGCGGAGAAAGCCTGGATCTGGGCGTTGCAACACCCGGATGTAATCTACATACAACCGGGGGATATCAAAACCGGCGCTTACGGCGACCGGTACCTGAAAGATGAGTTTTTCTGGGCTGCGGCAGAACTCTACCTCGCAACGGGCAAACAGGAATACGCGGATGCGATCATCCGTTACTACATGAAACCTGCCACCCCCGAATGGGCCGTCGTACAGGGATTGGGATTTATGTCGCTCATCAGCGCCTACGATAAACTGCCCGTACCGGTGAAGAATACCGGATTGAAAGCGGATTTCATGAGCCATGTGGACAAACTAGTGGCGATCTCCCTGTCATCGCCTTACGGCGTTAGTATCCAGAAATTCGCCTGGGGCAGCAATTCGTACGTGGCCAATGAAGGGATGTTGAAACTCTTTATGTTTCAAATGACCGCGGACCAGAAATACTATCGATCGGCCTTGTCGGACCTCGACTATATCCTCGGCAGGAATGCCACGGGTTATTGCTTCGTAACGGGGTATGGCGACAAACAGGTGATGCATATCCACCATCGCCCTTCCCAGGCCGACGGCATCCCTGAACCACTGCCCGGTTTTCTCGCGGGTGGCCCCAACATGGATACCTTCTCGGATTGTCCGCCGGAAACGCTGCGCGCCAGGCTGCCCGCCATATCCTATGTGGACCTTGAATGCAGTTATTCCACCAATGAAATCGCCATCAACTGGAATGCACCGCTGGTCTACCTGGCAGGGGGCGTGGACAAATAAATCAAGGGAAGACGAACCAAACCGATTGTTATCTTAAT
>JALOMP010000085.1 GCA_025455365.1 Chitinophagaceae bacterium
AGGATGCCGGATGGGCGTGTTTGCGTGGATTATTTCGGACGGCGTCAATATACCATGATCGACCCGCTCACAGGCCAGGTCACCCATTTGCCGTTGAGCGGCAGGCCCGCACGGGACTGGGTTGTTCATGCGCTATTGGAGTCCGGTTCACGACTGCCGTCAGACAGGGTTCTGGATGTGTTGGTCCAAAAGCTGCGGGCCAGGCAGATATCGCCGGAAGCCATACGCGGATTAATAGCAGATACCAGCTCAAACGCATGGATCGTGGTGTTTAATGCACTACGACATTCCGGTACCGGCCATTCTATATCACTGCCCGAAATACCCATTGATGTGTCCGGTACCGGCCATTCTATATCACTGCCCGAAATACCCATTGATGTGAAATCCGATGGAGGGGCCATGTGGCTGGCATTCCCAGGCCAGGGCTTATGGCGTTTTGAACCGGGGTCGAGGCAACTCAGACGAATGCTGACCGGGGAAATTGCTACCGGGGATATCACCTGTATCCTCCCCGGCGATTCCGGCTTACTGTGGGTGGGTACCAAAGGAGCCGGGATATACCGGGTATTTCCGCGGACGGGGACTTACCGTCAGTTTACTACGGACCAGGGGCTGGCGCATAACAGCGTGTATGGCATGACCCAAGACCATCGCGGCAGAATATGGGTCGGGACGGCCAACGGCTTAAGCTGTATGGACCCCAAGCGAGGATCTTTCCAGCAATTCTTTAAAGGGCATGGATTTGCCAATACCGAATATAACCGGCATTCCGCGATTACCCTCGATGACGGCCGGATTGCCGTTGGCGGCATGAACGGGATCGATCTCTTTCATCCAGACAGCCTGGATTATGATACGAGGGAAACAATCGTTCAGCTGACTGATGTGAAAGTGCACAATATATCCAGGGGCGTCCGTGATGTGTACCGGCTTAAACACGACGAACACATGGTCTCCGTTCATTTTGCCGTTATGGATTTCCGGCAGCCGGAACGCAACCTGTTCCAGTACCGGTTGGGACACGAAATCCGCATCCGGGGTGCAGACAGCGACGGGCATTGGAGTACCAAAGACCTCGTGCTGCGCCTGGACGTCCAACCGGCCTGGTATCAGCGCTGGTGGTTCTACCTCCTGTTGTCTGCGCTGGCTGCGGGAATGGGATACCTCCTGTTTACCTATCGCCTCCGGCAGAAACTACAGGTGTACCGGGTGCGGCAACGTATACACCGGGACCTGCACGATGATGTAGGCGCAACATTAAGTTCCGTCAAGGCCTACGCCGAAATCCTGGCCGAACACCCGGATAACCCGGTGATCCCGTCACTCATCGCCGATAACGCCTCCGAGATGATTGAGCGCCTCGAAGTGATTGCCTGGGCAGCGGATCCCCACCACGACCGTATGGCCAGCCTTCGGAACAAGATTGTCAAATATGCAACGCCGGTCTGCCATGCGCAAGGGGTCGAATTCACATGCATACTGGAAGGAATAGATGAAAACCTCGAAGTGCCGGGTGAAATCAGGCAGCACCTGTTCATGGTCTGTAAAGAAGCCATCCACAATATGGCAAAGTATGCAGCGGCAACGCATTGCGCCGTACGGATGCGGGTGACGGGCAGGACTTTCGAGATGTCGATCCAGGACAACGGCAAGGGTTCTGACGGTACCATCCGTGGTACGGGTCAGGGCTGGAAAAACATGGAAACCCGCGCCAGGGATTCAGGTGGAACGGTGGACATCCGGACCGCGCCTGGCCAGGGCACCCATATCCTGTTTAAGGTAAGGTTCCCCTTCAGCATACCAAATTCATGGGGTAGGAACGGACAATGAAATGATTTACATTCGACTGTGACGAAGATTGCCATCATTGAAGACAATGCCCAATATCGTACGGCGATGTCCATCATCCTGCAGTTGGACGAGGACGTGCGCCTGTTGCACAAACTGGAAGACGCGACGGGAATGATGGAACAGTTTGAAGAAGACCTTCCTGATGTGGTACTGATGGACATCGACCTTCCTTTCATGAGTGGCATTGAGGGGGTATGGCGACTCAAGAAACGCTGGCCGGACATTAAGGTCATCATGCTCACGGTATTTGAGGACGACGAAAAGATTTTCGGGGCGATAAAGGCCGGCGCAAACGGCTACCTGCTTAAAAAGGATTCACCCCAGAAAATCCTGTCTGCCATTCAATCCGTAATGCAGGGGGAATCGCCCATGAACGGCATGATCGCCGCGAAAATGCTGGAGTATTTCCAGCGACAGGGTAAGCGGGAATCGCAGCTCGACGAGTATAACCTAACCTCCAGGGAGAAAGATATCCTGCAGCTCCTGATCCGCGGAAACAGCTACAAAGAGATTGCCTCCTCCCTGCGGATTTCCGTGGAAACCTTGAATTCGCATATCAAGAATACATACCGGAAGCTGGACGTGCATTCGCGCAGTGAACTGGCGGCCAGGTACGGCACACTTTAACGCGTTGCTTGCAGCTGGCGTGCCGGCGGGAAATGGGCAAATACCTTTTTCATGCGCTCCGCCATCCGTTTTGTCACATCACTTTCCTTGTCCGCCAGGGTCCCGTCCGATTCGCTCTCCCATACCAGCCGGTTTTCCTTCGCATCGATGATGTGGATATCCATCAGCCCGGTTTTGAAGTACCCTACCACAACATCATCGCCCTGCCAGGAATAGTTTGGCTGGCCCGCGTAACTCGGCGCATCGGTGATGATGTATTTCTCCCTGGTCTGCACGTCCTGTTTGACGCGCATGAACACATTCACCAGGAAATCTGGTTTCTCAATCGAAAACGCATAGCCCTTTCCTTCGAGTTCCGTGCGGATAGCCTGGCGGAGCTGGTTCATCCGCTGGTCGGCTTTCCGGGGGGTGGTATCCCCCGCCGCCGTTACGGAGTAAAAGTTGAAGGTTTTGTAAGCCGAAAGATCCACCCCTGGCGCGGTTTCTTCTTTGAGGATCTTGGTTGCCGAACAGGATATCAGCAGACATACGGCGATAATTGCGAGGCCCTGGGCGATAGGCGGGAGGCTCAAGGCCTTACCCATCTTGGAGCTTTTGCTCATAAGGGAGCGTTCCATGACGGCGATTTCCTTAAATGTAAGACATTAATCAGGTGAAAAGCAAAAGGTGAAAAGTGAAAGGTATCAAACCCCACTTTTCACCTTTCACTTTTTGACTTTTTACTTTATAGTACCAGGACTCCTTTCGCCACAAACTGCAATTCCTTTTTCGGTTCCTTAATTTTCTTGATTTCCTCATCAGATTTGCCGGCGTCTTTAGCGTAGTGCTGGAGTTGTTTGACGGACACTTCTTTGACCGTAGCCTCTCCTTCCAGAACCACCTGTTTCCCCTCGATATCCTTGGGCATAAAGAAACCGTAGTCCTTGAACTTGACCATCAGTTTTTCGCCGTCGGCCTTTTCCACTTTCATCCAGCAGCCCTTTTCCTGGCAGACTTCCACCACCTTGCCCGTCACTTTGCCGCTGTATTTATTATTGTTCAGTTTGCTGTCCAGTTCATTGACCGAAATGGCCCCATCGGCCGTGGTACCTGCACCATAGGTAACCCCTTTGGAAGCCGAGACGGGTTCCTGGGCAAAAATGGCCAGCCCGAAAAGGGTACAGAGGGTGGTTAAAAACAAATGTTTCATGGTTGAATTAATTAGGAGGTAAAGGTCGGGAAAATAATTTAGAGTTTATGGTTCATAGTTCGTTGTTCATGGTTCATGGTTCATGGTTCATCGTTGGCGGTTGGACTTAGGCTATGCAGGATAGTCAGTTGTAGGAAATCATGGCAATTTCCGTAAACTATGAACCATGAACCATGAACTATGAACTATGAACCATACACTTCACCCCGATCCCTCCCGGGAAAAACCACTAAAATAATTAGTGTTTTTCCTGCTAAAAATATTAGTGTTGATAAATAAAATCCCCTACCTTTACCAAACAGATAATTTTACCGGATAAAAAAATAAAGGCATGTCAAGCAACGAAAAACTCAAGGCGCTCAAGCTTACGATAGACAAAATTGAGAAGGATTTTGGCAAGGGAAGTGTGATGATGATGAATGAAAAGGGCGAAGCCCTCCAGGAAGTGATTTCGACTGGCTCCATCGGGCTGGATGTTGCCCTGGGGATTGGCGGTCTTCCTAAGGGCAGGGTCGTGGAAATATATGGTCCGGAAAGTTCCGGTAAGACCACCCTGGCCACCCACGTGATCGCCGAGGCCCAGAAAAAAGGCGGCATTTGCGCCATCATTGATGCCGAACATGCATTTGACAGTGCCTATGCCCAGAAACTGGGCGTGGACGTGGACAACCTTCTTATATCCCAGCCCGACTATGGCGAGCAGGCCCTGGAAATCGCAGATCGCCTGATCCTGTCCGGCGCCCTGGATGTAGTGGTGATTGACTCCGTGGCTGCCCTGGTACCCAAGGGGGAACTGGAAGGGGAGATGGGCGACAGTAAGATGGGCCTCCAGGCCAGGCTGATGAGCCAGGCCCTTCGCAAGCTGACCGCCACCATCAGCAAGACCAACACAATCTGCATCTTTATCAACCAGTTGCGCGAGAAGATCGGCGTGATGTTCGGGAACCCTGAAACCACCACGGGTGGTAATGCCCTGAAATTCTATGCCTCAGTCAGGCTGGATATCCGCCGCATCGCCCAGATCAAGGACGGAGATGAAGCCATCGGGAACCGTGTCAAAGTAAAAGTCGTTAAGAATAAAGTGGCCCCTCCATTCCGCGCCGCGGAGTTCGACATCATTTTCGGCGGCGGTATTTCCAAAACCGGTGAGATCCTGGATATGGGTGTTGAACTGGGTATCGTAGGCAAGAGTGGATCCTGGTTCAGCTATAACAATGATAAACTCGGCCAGGGCAGGGATGCGGTAAAGCAGTTGCTGGTAGATAATCCCGAACTGGCAAATGAGATCGAACTGAAGATCCGCGAAAAGATCAAGGAAGCACAGGCAGTTTAAAAGTCACGTTGCTTACAAAAACATGGACCAGGGGGGTATGCCGGCTGGTTTCGAAACAGGATGCATTACTGCCCGGTAGTCGCTCCCTGGAAAATGGTTTAGTTGGTTTTGGGTTAATAACAAAAAAGCCGTGTCCCCCGGGATGCGGCTTTTTTGTTGGCTTCATTCCGTCGAATGGCTGACATTTCTTGGCTTCTTTGCTTAGTTTCGGCTACAATCCAACAGCATGGCAACCATTCGCAAGCTCAACAAACGTAAGCATATCGCCATGGTCGCACATGACCATAAGAAAAAAGACCTGATCGATTGGGCTGAATACAATAAAGCCGCCCTGGCCAGGCACGATCTGCTGGCTACCGGAACCACCGGCAGGATGCTGGAAGACCAACTCGATCGCCCGGTAAAAAAATTACTGAGTGGTCCTCTTGGTGGCGACCAGCAAATTGGTTCACTGATCGCGGAAGGGAAGGTGGATATGCTGATCTTTTTCTGGGATCCCATGGAGGCACAGCCCCACGACCCGGATATTCGTGCCCTCCTGCGGGTAGCCGTCACCTGGAATATTCCCATCGCCTGCGATCGCGCTACGGCAGATTTCATCCTTACATCGCCCCTGATGCACGATGATTATGAATGCCAGATCCCGGATTATTCGGAATATGTCAAGCGAAAAGTATAGGATGCTGATGTGTGGACGAGCCTGTGAAAAGATGTGAACTGAGTTATTTTTCCAGCCAGTACGTAGATACAGCCTGGCTGGCATATAATGTCATGCGTAAGTACGTTTCAAAACCAACCGATATGAGGAAACTATTTTTCTGCTTTTTCCTGTCTTCTTTTGTATCTGGCATGTCTCAAACAGCTGTAAATGTCAGCTACAGCGAGAATCTGTCGAACCGGCCGCTTGACGGAAGGGTGCTGCTGTTATTCTCCAAAGACCCTTCCACGGAACCGCGGTTCCAGGTTGAGTTTGATCATAACACCCAGCAGGTCTTCGGCAAAGACGTGGATGGCTGGAAGGCCGGGCAGGCAGTCTCTTTCAAAGGACAGGAATTCGGTTACCCGCTACAGTCGCTCAGGAACCTGGCTCCTGGCGACTACTATGTACAGGCGGTCCTGCACATATATGAAACCTTTAAACGCGCCGATGGTCATACGGTCAAACTCCCAATGGACCGGGGCGAAGGCCAGCACTGGAACCTTGCGCCGGGCAACCTTTTATCGAAGCCAGTGAAAATAACCTACAATCCAAATGCCGGGAAGGCGATCAATATCGTACTCAATGATTCCATCCCGGCCATCAAGCAACCGGAGGATACAAAGTATATCAAACATATCAGGATCCAAAGCAAGCTGCTCACTGCATTCTGGGGCAGGCCCATGTACCTCGGGGCACATGTGCTCCTGCCGGAAGGGTGGGAAACCCATACCCAGGTGAAATACCCGCTGGCCATTTACCACGGCCATTTTCCTTCGGATTTCGGCGGGTTCCGCACCACGCCGCCTGATCCCAATCTCAAACCCGATTACAGCGAACGTTTCGGGATTTCCGGCTACAACCGCATTCAACAACAGGAAGCCTATGACTTTTACAAGATGTGGACCGGTCCCGACTTCCCGCGGGTCATCGCCGTGGAAATACAACACCCCACGCCGTTTTACGACGACAGCTATGCGGTGAATTCGGCAAACAACGGTCCCTACGGCGATGCCATCACTTATGAACTCATCCCCGAAATCGAAAAGCAATTCCGTGGGATCGGCCAGGGATGGGCTCGCTTCACCTATGGAGGCAGCACCGGCGGTTGGGAAGCCCTGGCCGTACAGGTTTTCTACCCTGACCAGTACAACGGTTGTTATGCGGCCTGCCCGGACCCGATTGATTTCCGGGCCTATACCAATTTCAATATCTACAAGGATAAAAATGCGTACTACGAAGAAGGCAGTTTTCGAAGGACAATGAGGCCCGCACACCGCAACTACCTCGGACAGGTCAACGCCACGATCCAGGATATGAATTACCGGGAACTGGCGCTCGGGGAGAATAGTCGCTCCGGCGACCAATGGGATGTCTGGGAATCCGTGTATTCGCCCGTAGGACCTAACGGTTACCCTAAACCGATTTTCAACAAGCGTACCGGTGTGATCGACAGCAGCGTGGCGGCATACTGGAAAGAGCATTACGACCTCAGTCACATCATCCAGCGCGACTGGCCGAAGCATGGAAAGCAATGGCAGGGCCGGATCCATATCTATTGTGGCGATATGGATAACTATTACCTGAACAATGCCGTGTATCTTACTGAAGAGCGTTTGCGCAAACTGGAGAATCCGCCATTTGATGGAGAGGTGGATTATGGGGATCGCGCCGAGCATTGCTGGAACGGCGATCACCAGAATCCCAACTATATTTCGCGACTGCGTTACCACCGGATGTTTATTCCCAAGTGGGCGGAGGAAGTAAAGAAGACCGCCCCCACCGGAGCGGACATCACCAGCTGGCGATATTAATCATACCCTATTCGAAACAAAGATGATCATACTAAGACCCTGGCATTACGGCGATGTCAACGACTTGCCCACCCTCGCGAGTAACCGAAAGATCTGGGACCAGGTACGCGATGTTTTTCCACATCCCTATACGCGCAAGAACGCGGAAGAATGGGTTTTCCTGCAGCAGGGCAAAAAGCCCGCGACCAATTTCGCCATTGAGGTGGATGGAAGATTAGCCGGCGGAATCGGGCTACTGCTCAAGGAAGATATTTACCGTTGCTCCGCGGAGATCGGGTATTGGATCGGGGAGCCATACTGGGGAAGGGGAATCGCCACGGAAGCCATCCGCCTGCTCGTGGACGCGGCCTGGCGGGAATTTCCCCAACTGGTGCGGATTTATGCGGAGGTTTTTCCTTCAAACCCTGCATCCTGCCGGGCGCTGGAGAAGAATGGATTTCACCTGGAGGGTATCCGCAAAAACGCGGTGATCAAGAATGGCGTAATTGGCGATGACATGGTATGGGTCAAGTTGAGGATCTGAAAAATGAATAGACATAAGGCGATCGCTTAAAGGCATGAAACGAATTTACAGCTGGTTTTATCTTTTATTGCCCGTCACACATGTGCAGGTGGACGATGAACTGTACCTGCTGAACGAGTCGGAGATCCGCGCGGTACAGAAACGGGAGCGCATCGCGATTTGGCTTTCCGCCTTTATCGGCGCAATGGGGGTGATCCTGCTCTATGTACCCTATTACCTGGTACCTCATTGGTTTCCGCAGACGACAGTCAATCTCCTGGGGAAAACATTCAGTATTCCCATGGTTTTCCTTATATATAGTGTTGTTTTGGTGGTTATTGAGCTCGGACTTCTCGCCTTTCTAAACATCTGGTGTGCTCACGAGATAGCGGTCGCTACCGGATTCCTCAATTATGAAAACAAGAGGCACGGTGACAAAAAGAATCTGCTGATGGATGTGAGTATGGAAAAGAAGAACAAATCAATACTGAAATATGGGATCGATCCCCTGTTGGGCCTTAATCGTCATGTAATCATTCTCTGGAACCTGCTTTTCATTTTCAAGGCTACGCTCACAAACTTCCTGTTCCGTTTTTTTATCCAGCGGTTGGTCGGGCGATATGTTGTACGCGCGATACAGGACTTCGCCGGCATCCCGATTTTCGCTTTTTGGAACGCTTATGGCACGCGTATCATCTTGCGTGAGGCGAGGGTGATCATTATGGGACAGAATCTCATCGAAGTCTATGTCAACCATCTGCGCCGCCAGCCCATGCCGGGTAATGTTGAAAAATCGTTGATATCAGACACCATGCAGTTCATCGCCGTTAACAAACGTGATTTCCACCAGAACCATTTCCTGCTCACACATAATCTGTTTGAACTGCTGGGCATCGAAGAAAGAAAAGGCGGTTGGAATGAGGAAAATTACCTGGACCGCCTCAAGACGGCCGATCATCAAACCCGCGAGCAATGCGTTTTTCTCATCATTCTGGGGCTGGTGCTGGACGGCAGCATTTCAGCACGAGAAAAAAACCGCATCAGGGAATTACACCAGCTGGGTATCCTACCCTATGATGGGGAGCAGATGCAAAAAATTACCCGTGAATTTATCCAGGGCAGGGGAATAAGCGACGTGTGGAAAAAATACATGAATTCGGATCCGGAATTTCAGGGTTAAAAAAAGGAGGAAGAGTAGCCCTTTACTTCCCACTTCTAAAATCTTACATCTAACTTTATTCAATGCCTTTCCAGCTCAGATCAGAATACCAGCCCGCCGGTGACCAGCCCGATGCCATCCGCCAACTCGTGGAGGGATTGGGCGACGGGGAGAAGCACCAGACCCTGCTGGGTGTGACCGGCTCGGGTAAGACCTTTACGATCGCCAATGTGATCCAGCAGGTACAGAAGCCAACGCTGGTGTTGACGCACAACAAGACCCTGGTAGCGCAGCTGTATGGCGAATTCAAGTCCTTTTTTCCGGACAATGCCGTAGGATATTTTGTGTCCTACTATGATTATTACCAACCGGAAGCGTATATGCCGGTGAGCGATACCTATATCGAAAAGGATCTCGCCATCAATGAAGAACTCGACAAGCTTCGCTTGCAGGCTACTGCGCAGTTGCTTTCCGGGCGGAGAGATATCATCGTGGTGGCATCCGTAAGCTGCATCTATGGAATTGGAAACCCGACGGAATTTGAGAATGGCATCATCCGCATCCACAAAGGACAGGTGATTAGCCGCCAGGGCTTCCTGCACAGCCTGGTGAACGCCCTCTATAACCGCACGCAATTGGAATTTACGCGTGCGACGTTCCGGGTGAAGGGCGATACCGTGGATATCAACCTGCCCTATGTTGACTACGGGTATCGGGTGACTTTTTTTGGCGATGAGATCGAGGAAATCGAAAGCATCGAAACCCAATCGGGCAAGCGTATCGGCCTGATGGAAAATGCGGCGATCTTTCCCGCCAATCTCTACCTCGCACCCAAGGACATGATGCGACAGATCCTTGATGAGATCCAGAACGAAATGAACGCGCAGGTGGAATATTTCAAGTCCAGCGGTAAATATATCGAGGCGCAGCGATTGAGCGAACGCGTGAATTTTGACGTGGAGATGATGCGGGAACTGGGTTATTGTAACGGCGTGGAAAACTATTCGCGGTTTTTCGATCGCCGGCAGCCCGGGACAAGGCCCTTCTGTTTGCTGGACTATTTCCCGAAGGACTTTCTCTGCGTCATCGATGAGAGTCACCAGACGATTCCACAGGTCAGCGGCATGTATGGGGGCGATAGGAGTCGCAAGATGGTGCTGGTGGATTACGGGTTCAGACTCCCCTCGGCACTGGATAACCGGCCGCTGAATTTCCATGAATTCGAAAACCTGCTGAACCAGACGATCTATGTGTCGGCCACACCGGGTGACTATGAGCTGGAGCAAACCGGCGGCGTGGTGGTGGAACAGGTCGTGCGCCCCACGGGACTGCTGGACCCTCCCATCGAAGTGCGTCCCAGCGTAAACCAGAT
>JALOMP010000086.1 GCA_025455365.1 Chitinophagaceae bacterium
GTTCATAGTTCATAGTTCATGCAAATGCTAATGTGATGAAGATATTGAAGAATTGATCAAGACTGTCTTTCCATGAACCATGAACCATGAACCACGAACCATGAACCATGAACTCCCATCATCTCCTGTTCACAAAAACATTCTCAAACTTTACCGGCAGCCAGACCTGCATCTCACCTTTGCCGCGGTTGGCCCAGGTGTAGTAAGGAATGGCGGTAAGGGTGCGGGTTTGGGTGGAGACGGATTTTCCATCGGTGCTGGTGGCGAGGAAGGGCACGTCTGCTTCGAGGGCGATGATATTTTCGTCCAGCACCTTCATGTCCCTGGTTCTGAATTCGGTTTGCTCTGGCACGATGAAATTCCAGGCATGGCCGCCATTGTCTGCCGCTTCCACGCAGTAGACCAGGGGCCCGCGCTGCAGGGCGATCCGGCCGCTGTCCTGCTTCAGTTCCGGCCTGGATACCAGTTGCAGCACGGGCATGTCAAAGTGAAACTGGAGCTGATCGCCTTTTTTCCAGGTACGGGTGATCACGGCATAGCCGTCTTTAATATCAGCACCAATGGGCTTGCCATTCAGGGTAAATGCGGGTGCTGCCTGCATGGTATGCATACCCGAAGCAGCATACAGGTTTCCCGGCACGATCTGCCTCGTGTACCAGCCGGGAATGCGTACCCGAAGACTGAATACCACGGGTTTAGTGGGATCCACGCGCAGGGTGACGGCGCCGTCCAGCGGGTAGCGGGTTTCCTGCATGATGCTGATTTCTGTGCCCGGGTCCTTGCCCGGTTTGGTTCCGGTATTAGGTGCGGCCGCTCCCATATTTACCCTGGTCCTGCTGCCTACAAAGAGGTTCACGGTAAACTCATCCGGCTTCACGGTGTAGATATAATCGCCCAGGGAAGCAACCAGTCGCGCGATATTGGCAGGGCAGCAGGCGGTGCCAAACCACTCCCTCCGCGCATGCTGGCCGGAGGAAGCCAGGGGATTGCCGTAGAAGAAGCGGTCGCCACTAAGGCTGAGCCCGTCCAGCGCGCCGTTGTATAGGCTTCGCTCCAATACATCCATATATTCCGAGGTTCCGTTGAGCAGGTTCATCCGCTGGTTCCAGAAGACCATGCCCACCGAGGCGCAGGTTTCACAGTAGGCCTGCTCGTTAGGAAGGTCGTAGTCGTTGCTGAACCCTTCATTGCTGCCGGCGGAGCCGATGCCGCCGGTGATGTACATATCAGGTAGCCATGGTCGCCTGTGTAAGCGGCCACATCAGCCGCGCCGGTGTAGAGATACATCGCCCGCACGGCATGGCCGGTGATCTCGGATTGCTCGCGCACGGGCACAAGGTCCTGCGCGTAGGCCGTATCCTTCCATTCGGTCCAGGTATAACCTTTCGCCAGGCCACGTCCTCGTTCCGATAAAAGCCAGTCGGCCAGCTTAAGGTATTTTTCATTTTTCGTGACCCTGTAGAGTTTCACCAGCGCAAGTTCCAGTTCCTGGTGTCCCGTCACCCAATGTCGCTTGCCCGGACCGAAGAGTGCATCGAAATGATCGGCCCAGCGGATCGCCACATCCAGCAGTTTGCGTTTGCCCGTGGCATTGTAATAGGCCACGGCGGCTTCAATGAGGTGCCCGTTGTTGTAGTCCTCGTGCATGCTCATGTCCGTATAACGCTGGTCGGGAGCATTGAGGGTATAATAGGTATTCAGGTATCCATCCGGTTGTTGTGCTGCTGCGATCTTGTCGATCCACGCATCGCATTTGGCTTCCATAGCCGCACTGGGGTGTGTGGACAGGGAATAAGCCATCGCCTCCAGGGCCTTAAAGACATCGCTGTCGTCGTAAAAAATCCCCTCATGCTTTTCGCCCTGCCTGCGTGCCACCTTCTCGAAATTCCGGATGCGCGCGGTCTTCACTTCGGTCTGGTAGATGCAGGCGTCCAGGGTTTTCGTAGCCACCAGATCGATCTTGGGTTTCCAGAACTGGTCCGTGATCTCCACTTTGGAGAAATTCACGGCCTCCCGGTGTGTGGAAGCGGTCTGGGCCGAAGCTACCGCTGTACAAAGGAGCGGAAGGAATAGAATGTTTTTTTTCATACGCGGATGCAGGTGTATGCTGATTTTCCCGATTGGTTTACGCCGGTCATTTATTTCAAGGTAAGCACAATGACGGATGCGGGCGGCATTTCCAGGCGAAGGGCGCCTTCCTGGATCGATGCGCCGTTGAACGGCATCGGCTTCACGCGACCAGGGTCTGCAAAGGTATTATGCGCCTGGATGCTTGCTGCGGCCAGTACACGGCCTGCGGACACTGCACTGATCTTTTGACCGTTGAGCGTGATCCGCAGTTCCTGGCTTTTGCCCGGGTCGATATTGACCAGGGAGATATGGATCGTGCCACTCTTATCGCGCGAAGCGGAAACGGAGACGGCTGGAAGTTTGTCGTTGTCATACATAAAATCCGGCGTTGTGATGACCGACGGCAGCAGGGCCGCATCCTGGTGCACTTTATACATTTCCATCACGTGGTAGGTAGGTGTCAGCAGTAGCTTGTTACCTTCGGTCAGGATGACGGCCTGCAGCACGTTTACGGTTTGCGCCAGGTTGGCCATCTTCACACGCCGGGCATGGTTGTTAAATGTGTTCAGCGTGGTACCCGCGATCATCGCGTCGCGCATGGTGTTTTGCTGAAAGAGGAAGGCGCCGTTGGTGCCAGGTTCCACATCATACCAGCCGCCCCATTCATCCACGATCATTGCCACTTCGTTTTTGGGATCGTATTTATCCATGATGGCCGAGTGTTTGGTCACCAGTTCTTCCATGCGGAGGGCCTGTTTCATCGTGGCGAAGTATTGCGCATCGGTGAACCTGGTCGCGGACCCCTTGGCATTCCAGTCGATCACGGAATAGTGGTGTACACCCACGCCGTCGAGCAGGTGTTTGGGTATGTCCCGCATCAGGACCTCCGTCCAATGGTAATCCCCGCCATTGGCACCGGATGCGATGCGGTAAAGCGGTTGCCCGCCGCCCGATGTCATGAAGGTGGTGTACTGTCGATAGATATTGGCGTAGAACTCGGCGGTCATATTGCCGCCACAGCCCCAGGCTTCGTTGCCGATGCCCCAGAACCGCACGCCCCAGGGTGTCGCACGTCCGTTTTGCTGGCGCAAGACGGGCATGGGGCTGCTGCCATTGGGGTGGTTGGTGTACTTGACCCAGTCGGCCAGTTCCTGCGGCGTGCCGCTGCCTACATTTCCGGAGAGGTAAGGTTCGGCGCCGAGCATCTCGCACATTTGCAGGAACTCGTGGGTGCCGAAGGAATTGTCTTCCGTGGTATTGCCCCACCAGGTGTTGATCATCGTGGGACGATTTTTTTTAAGGCCGATGCCATCCTTCCAGTGATAGGTATCGGCGAAGCAGCCACCCGGCCAACGCAGGTTGGGGACCTGCAGTTTTTTCAGCGCATCGATGATATCCAGCCGGATGCCGTCGCGGTTGGGAATCGTTTTGTTTCCTTCACCCACATAGAAGCCGTCATAAATACATCGACCCAGGTGCTCGGCGAAATGTCCGTAGATATGCCGACTGATGGTATCTCGCGCAGGGCCTGCTTCAATGGTAATGGAAACCTGTCCGAGACCGGTCAGGGTCAACATAAGCAGGACGGCCAGCAGGGTTTTGAATTTTTTCATGTGTAAGATGAATTGGGTTTATACTTCGGCTACCCGGAAGGGTTTGACTTCGATGCTTTTCCAGACCCCCTGGGTGATATAGGGTTCGTTGGCGAACCAGTCCTTAAAGGCTTCCTCCGTTTCAAACTGCACGATCATTACCGATCCGCGCATGTTGCCCGATTCATCGAGGATCGCGCCGCCGGTCACGAACTGGTTCTGCGCTTTCAATTTTTTTGCACCGGCCAGGTGATTCGGCCGGACGGAGGCACGGCGTGCCAGGGCATCTTCATCTTTACCATCCTGGGCAATGATCACGTATTGTTTCATACAATCTCTTTTTAAAATCCTACCCCCTACACCCTATCCCCTACACCCTACATCCTTTCCCCTTTTCCTTCACACAACTTGGAAACCATACGCATAGGGATCATCATCCGGATTGATGCAAATGCTGTTGTATCCCGTAATCCTTGCCCATCCCTCGATGCCGGGCCGGATGGCAGGTTTTCCAGCGATCTCCAGTTCGCTCTCGATCGTTCCGGTGAATGTACTGCCAATGATGCTTTCATGGATAAAGCGATCGCCTTTTTTCAGTAGTCCCTTCGTGTACCACTGCGCCATGCGCGCGCTGGTGCCGGTGCCGCAGGGACTTCGGTCGATTGCCTTATCGCCATAGAAGACCGCATTCCGAGCGGTGGACGAGGGGTCCATCACGGCGCCGGTCCATAGAATATGGCTGCAGCCGTGGATGCTGTCGTTTTCCGGGTGTACAAAATGGTATCGCTCATTGATGTTTTTCCGGAGTACGCGGGCCCAGGCGATCAGTTGGTCGGCCGAATAGTGCTCGATGCCTTTGAAGTTTTCCTGAACGTCTACGATGGCGTAGAAATTTCCGCCATAGGCCACGTCCACGATTAGCTCGCCGAGGTCCGGGCAATCGGCTTTCAGCCCGGACTGGTCGAGGAAGGAGGGCACATTGGTGAGTTTCACGGAACGCACTTTATCGTCTTCCATCCTGTATTCGATCTCTACCAGGCCTGCCGGCGCTTCCATCCGGATCCGGCCCGGCGTTTTAGGAGTGACCAGCCCGCTTTCCAGGGCGATGGTGATCGTGCCGATGGTACCGTGCCCGCACATGGGAAGGCAGCCGCTGGTTTCAATAAATAAGGTAGCGAAGTCGTTGGCCGGGTCATGCGGCGGGTAGAGGAAGCTGCCACTCATCATGTCGTGCCCGCGGGGTTCGAACATGAGTCCCCGCCGGATCCAGTCGTAGTCCCGCATGAAATGCAATCGCTTCTCGTTCATGTCCTTTCCCTCGAGTGCCGGACCGCCGGCATAGACCAGTCGCACCGGGTTTCCGCAGGTGTGGGCGTCGATGCAGTGGAAGACATGGCCTTTGAGCAGGGGGTTGGGAGTAGGGGGTAGGGTGTAGGGGATAGGGGATAGGGAATAGGTGGTAGGGGGTAGGGTGGGGGGTGTAGGTTGAAAGGGAGTTGTCATAAATGAAATTAAGAATTAATTTTCCATGTCTAATCTCTACCCCCTACCCCCTACACCCTACACCCTACCCCCTACACCCTCCCACCTCTCACCTAAAACCTATCTTTGTACTATGGAGACTTACGGAAAAATCCTGCTCATCGCCATGCCTGCGTTCCTGGTTCTGGTGCTTTTTGAGAAATGGTGGGGCTGGCGCAAAGGAATGGATACGGTCCGGAATATGGACATGATCTCCAGCCTGAGTTCGGGGGTCACCAATGTCACCAAGGACGTGCTGGGTCTGAGCGTGGCCATCATCTCCTATGACTGGCTGGTGAATAACCTCGCCCTGACGCACATCGAATCCGGTTTCTGGACCTATTTCATCGCTTTCATGGCCTTGGATTTTTCGGGTTATTGGGTGCACCGGATCGCCCATGAGTACAACCTGTTCTGGAACAACCATATCGTACACCATAGCAGCGAGGAATTCAACCTGGCTTGCGCGCTACGCCAGAGCATCTCGGTTTTCTTCCGCATCTTCACTTTTTTCCTCCTGCCCGCAGCCCTGCTCGGTGTTCCTTCCTCCGTTATCGCGATCGTGGCACCCCTGCACCTCTTCGCCCAATTCTGGTACCATACCCGCCATATCGGGCGAATGGGTTTCCTTGAGCATATCATCGTCACTCCTTCGCATCACCGTGTACATCATGCCATTAATCCCATTTACCTCGATAAAAACTATAGTCAGATTTTCATTTTCTGGGATAAACTCTTCGGCACCTTCCAGGAAGAGCGGGATGACGTGCCTCCCGTCTACGGAATCACCCGGCCGGTAGCCACCTGGAACCCCATCAAGATCAATTTTCAGCACCTATGGATGTTAATCAAAGATGCCTGGCGTACAAGGAGTTGGGAGGATAAACTAAAGATTTGGTTTATGCCTACGGGGTGGCGTCCGGCGGATGTGGCGGAGAAGTATCCCGTCCCGAAAATCCAAGACGTATATCATTTTGAGAAATATGACCCCAAAGCCAGTCCCGCACTCCATGCCTGGAGCTGGTTCCAGTTGCTGGCGATCCTGGGTTTCATCAGCTATTTCTTTGCGAACATCGCCGCGATCGGCAGTCCCGGTATGTTCTATTACGGCGGCTTCATCTTTCTCTTCGTGTACGCGCTGACCGACCTGATGGACCGGAACGCCACGGCCATCGGGTGGGAGATTGCCAAGAATATCGTGGGTGCGCTGGTGCTGGTCAATATGGGCAGCTGGTTCGGCGCATCGCTATCTTGGCTGACGCCGATGCTCTGGGGTTATTTCCTGTTGTCGACCGTCGGTACGGCCTGGTTTGTTTACCGGCATTACCGGGAAGACAAGGGTGAATTTAAGATTTTGGAAGTAGGAGGTTGAGGGGAGCGAAGTCCCTCACTTCTCACCTTTCACTTCCCCTATAAAAGACTCCACCATCTTTTCCATGATACTCAGTGTGACGGTACCCTCGGAGAGGATCTTGTCGTGGAAAGCCCTTACATCGAACTTCTCTCCCAATGCGTCTTCTGCCCGTTTGCGGAGTTTTTTGATCTGCAGTTCGCCGGTCTTGTAGGCCAGCGCCTGACCGGGCCAGGCCATGTAGCGAAGGATCTCGGTATTCACTTCGTGGAGGGAGAGGGCGGTGCGACTGGCCAGGTATTCCACCGCCTGCTCGCGGGTCCAGCCCTTGTAGTGCAGGCCCACGTCAATCACCAGGCGACAGGCCCGCCACATGTCGTAGGTCAGTTGTCCAAAGCGACTGTATGGATCTTTATAGAACCCCATTTCATAGCCGAGGAATTCGCTATACAGGCCCCAGCCCTCACCGAACGCGTTCACGTACAGGTTGCGCCGGAAACGGGGCAGGTTGTCCAACTCCTGCGCAAGGGAGATCTGTAGATGGTGACCGGGCACGGCTTCGTGCAGGGTTAGGGCTTCCAGGGTATAGAGCGTTCGGCTCGGCAGGTTATAGGTATTGACCCAGTAATTCCCCGCGCGTTTGGAACTGATCGGGGCGCCGCTGTAACGTCCCGAAGTATAAACGGGTGCCAGGTCGGCCGGCACGGGCTCCACGCCATATGGCTGTCGGGGCAACTTGCCGAAAAGCAGGGGGAGTTTGCCATCCGCTTTTTTGGCGATATAAGACGCTTCCTTGAGCAGGTCCTCCGGTTTGTCCACGAAGAAGCGCTTATCCGTGCGCAGGGAAGTGATGAATTCCTGCAGGGTTCCCCTGAAGCCCACTTCCTGCATCACCTGGTTCATGGCCGCGGTGATGCGGGCCACTTCCTGTTCGCCCACCTGGAAGACCTGCTCAGGCGTCATGTCCGTGGTGGTGTAGTGATGTACCCGCTCGCGGTAGAATTCATTCGCGTTCGGAAGGTTTACGATGCCTGCCTGTGACCGGGCTTTGGGGATATATTCCTTCGTGAAAAACTCACGCACACGCACATACGAGGGAATCACATTGGTGCTTATTTGCGCTTCCGCTTCGGACTGGACGCGGGCCCAGGCGATGCTGTCGATGGACGAAGGCCTCGTGGTGAAGGGTTTCCAGAAGACGCTCTTGCGCGGGTCCGTCACAATATGCTGTTCCCAGGTCTGTTCGTAGCCCTTGAACATATCCTTTGGCTGGGTGATGCCCAGCCGGATACCCTCGCGCATCAGGGCGATATGCTCGTCTACATACCGCGGGATATCCGCCAACATGTCCAGGTAGTCCTGGAATTCTTTCCGGCTTCGGAAATTCCCGTTGGCCCGGAAGGCGAGGTTGGTGTGAAAGCCGTTGTCAGACAGGAAGGGCACGAGGTACCAGCTGTAGCGATATTCGGCCAGGTCGTCTTCCATGCTGTATCGCAACAGGTCCAGGTTGATCTTGTCCGTGAAGGAACATTGGCTGCAATCCAGCTTCGCCAGCGCCTTATCGCAGGAATCGTAGAACTGGTATTGGCGCCGAAAATCCGCCGGGGTAAAGGAACCCAGGGGATGTCTAAGGGTGCTGTCCCGCTTGCGCTCTGATTCCCGGAAGGCCTGCATGCGAAGCAGTACCGCTTTGATGGTGGGTTGTTCAGGCATGGGCCCATCCTGGGCGAAGGGCTTGGGGGACAGGACGATCAGAAAAATCCCGGTGAGGCAAATCAGTCTCGCGGTGGCGGCAATCCTCATGACGATGGTTTGGCCAAATGTACAGCCGGAAGACTACCCGGCAAGGGAATGATTGCAGGAACCGGGCATGAAAAATCTAATTAAATACTTTGAAATACAAAGTACTTTTTATAGATTTGAATCCGGGACTGAAAATCAATCAACATGACAGATCACGCAACGGGCAATCATCAAGGAACTTCTGGTATCATGGCAGTTATTTCGGGCATATTTGGACTGGTGGTGCTCGCCATCGGTATTGTCAACACGTTCTGGGGGAATGATCCCTTTTTTGGGATATTCATTTGCCTGCTGTCCCTCTTGTATTTTCCGCAAACCGGCCAAATGCTTCGGAAATGGTTCGGTTTTTCCATTCCGCTCTTCCTGAAAATCCTCGTCGGTCTTTTTGTAATCTGGGCGGCCCTCGGCGTGGGCGAATTGTTTGACAAGGTAGACCTGATGTTGAAGGATTTGAACCTGGGTTGAGTGCCGGCGTCCGGTATGTTCCGGATTTTTCGCAGTATAATTGGCGCAGGGTAGGTACAAATGGTGTTTACGGCACATTAAATATCGCCCTGTAGAAAGTAGTATCGCCGTTTGCGAAATAGACTTTCCGGTTTTCCTTTCCCTCCAGCTCGAACTGCCCGTTGACGGTGAACTTGATTTCTGCGAAATCGTAAGGTGTTTGCCCCGTAACGGTGACCGTATACAGACTATCCGGCACCAAAGCCTTCAATGGCAGGTCTTCATCCCATGACAAGGGATTTCCGCTACCGCGAACGCCGGTGTTTTGAATATTGGGAATGCCAGATACGTCCAGGGTAAGGACAACGGTTCTCTGCATCGTGGGCTGCACACATCCAGCAGCGGCGACCAGGATCGCCCATAAAACGCTATACTTTTTCATGTTTCCATTTTTTAGAGATGAGATAATCGATTCCAAATCTTCCCGACCCGATGATGAGGGTGAAGACGGAGACCCACATGAACCCGGCTGCCGGGAGGGCGTTCCAGGTGCCCTTGGGAAGTTGCTGCATGACAATGGCTACCAGCATCGTGGCAATCATCAGGAAGGAAAAGACCCGTGTCTGTACACCGAGCGCCAGGAATAGTCCGCCCACCGCTTCGGAGAATGCACCCATCCACGCAAAAAATACGGGGAAGATTGCGAAGATGCCGCCGTAAGCCGCTACATCCGTGGGGAACCAGAACGCTACTTCAAAGAAGCCGAGTTTTCTTTCGGCATCGCTCCAGGGAACGCCGAATTTCGATGCCCCGAAGTCGATGCTCATCAAGAGTCCACAAATGATACGGGGCAGGGCGAGCAAGAGGTCCTGAATCCAATGGGGCATCAGGATGGGCACCGTGAGTCTTTTCAGGAACTGCATGTTCATTTTTCGGGCAAAGATGGAGGGTGTAGGGCCCGAACTCGACTCAATTCAAATCTTGAGACCTGTGCGTTCGGCTCAAATCATCGGTGAGAGGGCTCAAATCTTGCAATTGGAAGATTTTCAATGTGTTCCATGATCAGTGTTCTGGTTTAGGAGGGAATGGATAGCTGAGAGGTGGGAGGTTTTGGACAAGTTAAGTCCTCAGGCCCCCAGGTTTTGGGCGATCCAGTCTTTCGGACTGAGCCCGGTTTTCTTTTTGAAGACGCGGTTGAAGGTGGCCTTGGAGTTGAAGCCGCAGTCGAATGCCAGACCAAGCAGGGTTTGTTTGCGATGCTCTCCCTCCCGGATTTTATCCATCAGCGCCCGAACCCGGTATTCATTAATAAAGTCGTTAAAATTGCTATCGTACCCGGCATTGATGATGCGACTCAACTGCGAAGGATTGGTCCCGCAATGTCGCGCCAACTGCGGAAGTGTGAGTTCCGGATCGATATACAGCTGTTGGGTTTGCATGAGCGTCTCCACTTTCTGTTTCCATGAGTCAAGGTCGGGCAGTGTTTTGTTAACCGGTTCGGGAATGACATCCGTGCCGGGATGATCCTTTACTCCTTTTTCATCGGGTGTACCCGCGACAGGTTCGAAATGAATTTTCTGCAGCGGTATACTCGGGGCATGGTATCCGTTGATGGCGATATAGTACACCACGACGCTGAAGGCGACGAAATAGTACCAGCTTCCCACATAATCCAGGTCGCGCAGCGGAGGCAGCAATTGCAGCAGTTCCATGACCAGCGGGAGGGCGGTGAGCATCCCGAATGCCAGCAGGAAATTCCGCAGCCAGCGGAAATCAGCCAGTTCCGCGAAGGACAATTCTTCCACGGCATAGCGACGGTATTCGCGGTAATATCGCACAGACACCACGAGGTACACGAGGATGCTGATCCGCTGCAGCCACTGGTACCAGCCGGCGAAGTCCGGATCCTCCTGGCCGTTCATAAGAAAATATCGCTCCAGGATGAGCCGG
>JALOMP010000087.1 GCA_025455365.1 Chitinophagaceae bacterium
TTCCTGTTCATGCAGGAAGGTTTTTTTTATTGGGCGATGATGCAATGATACTACCTGGTCAGTTCGGCCAGTTCTTCACGGGTCATAACGCCTTGTTTGCGCGCTGTTTCCTTGCCGTCCTTATACACGATAAACGTAGGCAGTGCTTCCACCATATTGAGTTTCATGAGTTGATTCTCCACGCCGCCATCCATTTTTACCAGTTTTACCCTTCCTGCCTGTTCTTTGATAAAGGATTCAATGACGGGGTCCATTTTACGACAGGGTGGACACCATTCCGCGCCAAAATCCACCAGTACCAGGGGGGCGGCAGCTACAAGGGATTTGTATTGTTCAGGCGTGGTTTCGGGTTTGTCTGATTTGCCGCTCACCAGTTCCCTGCCTGATTTTTTCCAGGCGATCAATCCTCCTTTAAGGTTGACAACCTGCGAAAACCCCTGGTTTCGGAGCATGTTGGCAGCTTGCCCGCTCCTGCTGCCGCTGAGGCAATACACATAAACCGGTTTGGTTTTATCGAGGAATTGCGTGCGTTCCTTAAACTGGGACTCATCCGTCCAGTCGGCCTGAAGCGCGCCCTTCAGGTGCCCGCTGCGAAACTCGCCGGCTGTCCGGCAATCAAGCAACTGTACCCCGGCTTCCGAAATGGACTTGCTGAAGTCGTCTGCCGACACATCGCCGCTGGTCTGGGCATAGTTGCTGCACGCAGTAAATAAGAAAAGGGAGATCAACCGTAAATATGCATTCATGTACCTGAGCCTTTAATTCTGCAAAAATAAACGACTCCTGGTGACATCGCATCACTCTATCTGTTAAAAACCCGTCTTCCGGGGAGGAGGACGGGTTTAGCGGTTTTTTAAGCCTTCGGGGTTCCAAAAAAAAGTGAAAGGAATCTGCCTTTTTTTCAGGCAACCATTGGAATTTCCATCAAAAGAGCTTCCGCATCATCAGACGCTTCTATGCTGAAAGAATCCGTTTCTGAAATTCCAAGTCCGTCCCTTTCCTGCAGGGAAATTCCGTTTACGGAAACCTTGCCGTGTAGCAGGAACAGGTAGACCCCATTTCCCTTCCTATGCAGGGTATATTGAATGGTCTGTCCCTTTCCAGGTGCCGTCATCGAAAACCAGGCATCCTGGTTGATCCATATTGAACTTTCTGATTTTTCGGGAGACACGATCAACTGCAGGCCGTTTTTCCTGGCTTGCGGATCAAAGCTTTTCTGGTCGTACCGCGGCGGGATATTCCGCAGTTTAGGAAACACCCAGATCTGCAGGAATTTGACTTTTTCCGTGTTCGATCCATTCATTTCCGAGTGTTGCAAACCGCTCCCGGCACTCATGATCTGTACGTCACCTGTTTTGATGATCGCTTCCGTACCGGTGGTGTCCTTATGTTTCAGTTGTCCCGCGAGGGGAATGGAGATGATTTCCATATTATCGTGCGGGTGCAGACCGAAGCCCATACCAGGTGCTACGGTATCATCATTCAATACCCGGAGCGCCCCGAAGTGCATCCGTTCCGGGTTATAATAGTGGGCGAAGCTGAAACTGTGGTAACTGTCCAGCCAGCCATGGTTTGCATGGCCCCTGCTTTGTGCTGTGTGAAGAACTGTTTTCATCGTATTTGCGTTAGGTAACAAAGGTACGATCACCCAAGCCCTTACGTCAATGATGAAAGCAGGGTGGGAATTGTATTTTTTACGGAATAAAAAAGTCCCCACGGGGGTGGGGACTTGATCATATCCTGAGGTTTGATTTATGCGTCTACCCGATCCAACTGGATATTGCAATGCAGTTTGATCTCATTGCTCACTACGGCGCCACCGGCTTCCGTCAACACATCCCAGGTCAGGTTAAAGTCCTTACGCAGGATCTTCCCGTTCACTTCAAAGCCAGCTTTGGTCTTTCCGTAAAAAGGATCTTTATGTATGCCGGCATACTCCACATCCAGGACTACAGGCTGGGTGATGTCCTTAATGGTAAGGTTGCCGTGCAACTTGTAATGATCGCCTGATTCCTTCACCAGTTTGGTGCTCACGAAGCTGAGTTTTGGATAATTGGCGGCATCAAAAAAGTCTGGGGAAGTCAGGTGGCCGTCGCGCTGTTCGGAACCCGTATCGATGCTGGCAATTTCTGCGCTGAAGCTGATCCTGGCATCCGCAAAGTCCGGGCTGTCGGTTTCCACCGTGCCGCTGAAGTTTTTGAATTTACCGGTGACAGTGGTAATTACAAGGTGTTTGGCCTTGAAACTGATTTCGCTGTGGTGGCTGTCGATCACCCATTGTGTGGCTGTAGCTGTTAAAGTATCCATGTTCGATTTATTTTGATGTTTAAACAACAAAATTACGATATGGTTCAGTGGCAAGTCAATGCATTTTTGAGGGACTCAACTGTATTTTTTACGGATTTCCTCCCGAAACGCTGTAAAACCCTGATTTTCACATTGTTTGAAGAGTTTGGAAAAGTGTGCCGGGTCGGTGAACCCCAGTTGGTAGGCAACTTCCTTTACGCTCATCGCGGAATGAGTGGCGTATCGCTTGGCCTCCAGCATGATTCGGGCGAGGATCATGTCTTTCGCGCTGGAACCTGTTTCCTGGGACAATAGTTCGTTTAGGTAGTTCGGGGTCAGGTGCAATGCCCTGGCGTATTCCGCCACTTTATGCCATTCGGCAAAATGAATATCGAGCAGGTCTTTAAATTGTTTCACCGTGGATGCCGCCGGTCGGCTTCTTTCCTGCCGAGCGGGCAGTCTGACGGCAGAGATGCGGTTGCATTGGAGGAGGAACAACCGGAGCAGGGCACCGATGGCATCCTGGTATCCTGTCTTTTTTTCCAGGTACTCCCCGGCAATCATGCGGATAATGCTGCCCAGCTCCGTGGCATCGTCATCATTTTCTATTTGAAGGGGTGCCACGTCATCGCACCGGAAAAAAAAGCCGCTTTGCCGAACCCACTGGCTGCCAATGCCCTGCCTTTCAAGGAAATTCTCCGTAAAGAGCAGCACGAAACCATCGTGCGGACCCTTCATTTGAAGATGATGTACCTGTTCGGGGCTGATAAAAAACACAGTGCCGGATTGTACCGGGTAGGATTTAAAATCAACGAGGTGCATGCCTTCGCCTGACGTGATCCAAATCACGGAATAATAATGGTGTCTGTGGGGCAGGTGGTCCCTGTTTTCATGTTCTGTTGCCACTTCCCTCATGGTCTTGAAGACGAAGTCCACCGGTTGCCCGTTATCCAGCAGGTCAAGGGATTCGATCCTGTTCTTATGTTTTTCCGGATTCATCATATGGACAGGTTGTATGCTGCTCTGATTTTCAAAGGTATATTTATGCCATGATTAGCCCGGAGAAAATCCTCATGTTTGAAAACAGGCTTCGGAAGGTATGCAGGCATTTGTCAAAAATTGCCCGCAGCACGGGAGTGAGCTGTTACAGGGTGTATGACCGGGACCTGCCTGAATTTCCGCTCATCATCGAACGGTATGAAGAGATGGTGTACGTAGCGGAATATCGCAGCCGGCATACGCTGGATGAAGTTGCCTATGAAGCCTGGCTCAATGAAAGCCTGGAAGTAATTGTCAGGGTGATGGAGGTCAAACCATTCAATGTTTTCCTGAAGGAGCGTAAACGGAAGGAAGGTCGCGGTGATCAGTACCGGAAAACCTCCGACGAACGAGATTTTCGGACGGTGCAGGAGGGTGGGTTAAAGTTCCTGGTAAACCTTTCTGATTACCTGGATACCGGGCTGTTCCTCGACCATCGTATCACGCGCCAGATGGTGCGGGAGCAATCCGCCGGTAAGAAAGTACTGAATCTTTTCTGCTACACGGGCTCTTTTTCCGTATACGCGGCGTCTGGTGCGGCCTTGGAAGTATGTTCGGTGGATCTCTCCAATACTTACCTGGGATGGGCCCGCCAGAATATGGAATTAAATGGATTATTCGATCCGGGAAAAACATTCTTTGTCAAGGCTGATGTTTTACAATACCTGCCCACGGTTCCCGACGCTTCGTATGATTTGGTGATACTGGACCCTCCTACTTTCAGCAACAGCAAAATGATGAAGGATATCCTGGATATCCAGGCAGATCACGTGACCCTGATCAACGATGTTTTGCGGGTTGTAAGACCAGGCGGCAGCCTTTATTTCTCCACCAATGCGCGTACGTTCAACATGGAAAAGGAGAGGATACAAGCCACCGAAATCAGGGATATCACGGCGACAACCACTCCGTTTGATTTTAAAGGGAAACTGCTTCGCTGGTGTTACCGGATCATCCGGTGATGTCAACTGGCTGTTAATCCGTTTTTTCCGGATGCTGCCCGTAAATTTTATGCAGGAGATACAGGTATGGTTCATATCCATGGTGTAAAAACACCTTGGACGTGGTATCCGGGAATTTTTGATAATAGGCTTCGTCAGGCATCAGCACTATCGGCGATCCGGCCCGCATATAATTGGATGAGCCGGCATAGATGGGTTCCTGCAGACCCGGCAGTGTTTTCCGGACCTGCCCGTAAATTTTGTGGCCGAAATATTTCTCATAACGATGCAGGGTTTTGTTAGGCGTTCGTTTCAGTTTTTTATAAACACTGTTCAGGTACCAGTTGGCTGGCCATTTCTGTTTGCCCAGCAGGGTTGTTGCATTCTTAAAAGGGTTGGTGGGATTGATATCTGAGAAGGTTTGAACGGATGGTGGTGTTTCCGGAACCCAGTCGGCCCCATTGATTATATTGAATCCCATGCCATTTCGGGTGATATAATCGAAATCATACGCATAATACAGGTTGCCTGGCTTGGGAGCGGCGCTGCAATAGGCTTTGACGGGTATTTTGCCAGGCAAGCTTCCGGATTCCGACAAGTAATGGAAGTAGGAAGTTGCCAGGAAGGCCAGTGCACCACCCTGGCTGTGCCCGGTGATGATGAGTGCAGAAATTTTATTTTCTTCCATCAGTCCCCGGATTTTCTCTGTCATATCGGGTGCCAGATGTGCCAGTCCTACCGTCCACCCTGCATGCACCGTCGCTTTTGGATCAGCGGCCAGTTTGTAGCGAAAAGTCTCGGTAGCATTTATTTTTATTTCGCCCTGTGCCGGCACCATGGCCGCGTAGAAATTTTCCATCCAACTGGCCGGGTGCTGGACGGTACCCCTTATACTGATGACTGCTGTCCGGTCGTCACGCAACCAAAGGTCCCACCTGTTTTTCAACCCTACTTCCGGAGACCGGTACACAAAACGGTAAACCTGCTCTTTACCCACCGTATTTCCATTCACAAGACTGTCCTTGTAAAACATGCTGTTCAGGAAAAGCAAGTCTTCATATTCACCGGAATGAAAACCCGGTTTTAGGCCTGCTGGTTGCGCAAACAGCGAGCCGTATAGGAAGAGTATGAGCGGTAGTAAAGCCAGGGAGCGGAAAGATTTCATCCAGGTGTGTTTATTGCAAATATACAGGGGAGGCCGAACGGTTATAGAATTTGTTGAATACCTGAGTCCCGTATCAATCAAGGTGAAAGGCGGTTTCATGCTTTATCTCCGTCATGACAAATGAACTTTGCACGGTTCCGATATTGGCCAGCCGGGATAGCTTATTGATGATGAAGTCCTGGTATTCCTGCATATCCCGCACGCCGATTTTGAGCAGGTAATCGTATGATCCCGTCATGTGATTGCATTCCATCACTTCTTCCAGTTTTACAACGGCTTTCTCAAACGCTTTCAGCATCTGGTAGGAATGTTCCTTGAGTTGCACATTGGTATAGGCGAGCAGGGAAATGCCCACTTTCTGCCGGTCCAGCAGCGCAACATATCGCCGGATAAAACCTTCCCGTTCCAGTCGCCGGATACGTTCATATACGGGTGTCACGGACTTACCCAGTTTATCTGCAATTTCCTTGTTGGTCAGCCTTGCGTCGTATTGCAGGTACCAGAGTATTTTGCGGTCTGTCTGGTCGAGGATTGCCATGTAAGATGAATATTCTTAAAAATATGAATTAAAAAGAATAATAATCTAATTTATTACTTATATACAGTTGTTTTGGTTTTATTTTCTAATGTAACCAAAGTCATACGTATCCTGGATTTTCCTGGAGAACTTTATGCAAAATCGCAGCAAATGTCAAAGGATACATATTCTCCCGAAACCCAGATGTTGGGGTATGGGTATAAGCCGGAGTTGAGCGAAGGGGCCGTGAAGTGCCCGATTTTCCAAACCTCCACGTTTGTGTTCAGGTCCGCCGAAGATGGCAAGGCTTTCTTTGAAATGGCGCATGGAAAGCCCGGCAACGAAGGCAGGGAGATGGGACTGATTTACAGCCGGATCAACAATCCGGATATGGAGATCCTGGAGGAGCGCCTGCGTTTGTGGGACGGCGGTGAAGCCGCGGCGGCGTTTTCCAGTGGCATGAGTGCCATCGCCACCAGCCTGCTGACGTACCTGCGGCCCGGTGACCTCCTCCTGTACAGCAACCCCCTGTATGGCGGCACGCATAAGTTTATTCACCATGTACTTACTTCCTTCGGTGTTGAAATCATTGGGTTCAAGGCGGGCGAAGGGAGGGAAGAGATCGAGGCACGAATTGAACAATGCGGCCATGCGAAGAAACTGCGGATGATATATATGGAAACCCCCGCCAACCCCACCAATGATTTAATTGATATATCGATGTGCAGGGATATCGCAGATGCGTATTCTGTGGGTAAGGAAAAGGTGCTGGTGGCCGTGGACAATACGTATATGGGTCCGCTCTGGCAGCATCCGCTGAAACATGGCGCTGATATCGTCCTTTATTCCGCAACCAAGTATATCGGGGGTCACAGTGATGTCATTGCCGGTGCAGTTGTGGGTACGATGACCGTGGTCAAGCCAATCAAGAAAATGAGGACGGTGCTGGGAACCATGACTGATCCCCATACCTGCTGGCTGCTGATGCGCAGCCTGGAGACCCTGAAGATCCGCATGGAAACGGCCGCGCGGAATGCGGAGAAAGTGGCTGCCTTCCTGTTGCAGCATCCGAAGGTGGATAAAGTGTATTATCTCGGCTATACGTCCTTTAACAATCCCGACCAGGAACGGATATTCCGGAAGCAATACGAATGCAAGGGTGCCATGCTGAGCTTTGATATAATGGGGGGCGAGAAAGAAGCGTTTACCTTTCTAAACAACCTTAAGCACATCAAACTCGCGGTGAGCCTTGGTGGTACCGAGAGCCTGGCGGAGCATCCTGCGTCCATGACCCATGCCGACGTGCCTTTTGAAGAGAAGCAGTCTTATGGAATTACAAGCCAGATGGTGAGGCTCAGCATCGGGATTGAGAACCCGGAAGACCTGGTTGCGGATATTGCCCAATCACTTGAATCCGTGGTAATACCGGTTTCCCATGCTGTTGAAAAGAGGCACGACCTTCTGCCCGCGTGACATGATATTGGCGATCCGGGCAGTACATTGCAAATTGTGTATGCTTAGACAGTCGCAAATAGTTTTTCTATTCGTTTTACTCGCCCTGGGACCCGTTGCGTGCCGCAATACGCAGGGGCCTGCCGCAATAGATCAGGAGAAGTATTTAACATTGGGCGATAGCCTGTCGCGCGTAAGTTTCGATACGTTGCGCAATACCCTGCTTGCAAGAATTTCAGCGGATGGATTGACGGGCGCGGTCAGGTTCTGCAAAGTCGAAGCATCAACCCTTACAAAGACCTATGGCACTGCCATGCAGGAAATCAGTCGCACCAGCCTGCGCTACCGCAATCCGGAGAACAGGCCGGATTCCCTGTCTGAACAGGTACTAAAAGCCATGCAGGCAGTTGTGGAAAGGGGAGAAAAACCGGCTGCCCAGTTGGTTTCAGGCCCCGGAGGCACAATTCATTACTATAAGCCGATTTTGATGCAGTCCATGTGCCTGAACTGTCATGGCAGTATCCCTGTTCAGCTCAAACCCGAGATTGCCGCGGTCATCGATTCTCTCTATCCCGGCGATCTCGCGCGCAATTACAAAGAAGGGGAATTGCGCGGGGCTTGGCATATACGTTTTATAGAAGTACATGGGCGATAAGTTGCCTGAAATCAGGCCTGCGGCCAGCGGTAACCCCGAAGGAAATCCATGGTAGTCATTCGCTTTTTTCCCTCTAACTGAAGTTCCGTGACTTCCAGCCATCCGTCGGGCGTTGCAAAACGAAGGGTCTTCGTCCCATCTGTAAACGGGGTGCCGGGCGGGTTTATCTGCGTTTCAAGTATCGGCCTGGAGCGATAGATTTTCAGGGTTTTACCGTGTAGCGTTGTAAAGGCGCCCGGAACGGGCGACAGGCCGCGTACCTGGTTATGTATTGATGCCGCTGGCTTATTCCAGTGGATGCGGCAATGGTCCGCAAATATTTTGGGTGCGGGCTTGAGATTTCCGGTGTCCGCCATGTCCTGGGGGATCGGTTTAAGGGTCCCGTCAAATAGTCCCTGTATGCTTTCCACCAGAACCTGTGCACCGATTTCTCTCATGCGGTCGTGCACGGTCCTGAAATCATCTTCGGGCCCAATTTGCATGGTACGTCTTAACAGGATATCGCCGGTATCAATCTCCTGCTTAAGCCGGAAAGTTGTAACGCCGGTTTCCTTTTCGCCATTGATGATCGCCCAATTGATGGGGGCTGCGCCACGATATTGGGGTAGCAGGGATCCATGGAGGTTGATGGTGCCCAGGGGGGGCATATTCCACACCCGTTCGGGGAGCATTCTAAAGGCCACCACCACCTGCAGGTCTGCCTGAAGGCTGCGCAAGGTTTCATGGAAATCCGGATCCTTCAGTTTCTCCGGCTGCAGGACGGCGATCCCTTTTTCAACCGCATACTGCTTGACGGCACTTTGGGTCAGCTTCATGCCGCGGCCGGCGGGTTTGTCGGGTGTGGTCACTACAGCAACAACGTTCCATCCATCCTGAACGATCGCATCGAGCGAAGCAACAGCGAAGTCGGGGGTGCCTAGAAATATAATGCGAAAGTCTTTTTTTTCAGGCTTCACGGTTTATAGTTGACGGTTGACGGTTGGTGGGGTTGGTAAAATATGCGAAATTCCAGCAAGTCACATGAACAGGCATTGAAATAGCGCAAGATGCTATGGGTACAGCAGATACTTTTTCCTGATGGATTTAAATGCGTCCAGTGCGGGCTTCCAGCTTTCGCGGATCTCCGCTTCAGACTTGCCTGATTTCACCTGGTCCATCAGGAGGGCATTGCCGGCGAGTTTGTTGAAGAAAAAATCCTCCGGTTTGCCGGATTTGGGGCCCAGGAAGAATTTTTCTTTATCGGGAAAGAGCCGGTACGCTTCCAGCAGGTAGGAGATTTGCAGGCGTCCGTTGATTTTTGCCCGGACGGCTTCCGGTTTGTCCCGCAGGTTCCACCCGTAACATTGCTGGTCCTTCAGTTTCGGGTTTGCTGCGCCAGGCATGCTTTTCGGCGTAAATGAAAATAGGTGTTGCGGCAGGCTCGGATGCCCAAACACCTGGAAGGGGGTAGCGGTG
>JALOMP010000088.1 GCA_025455365.1 Chitinophagaceae bacterium
CGCGGCTACGCTGTCAACGGGAAGAATACGGAATGCATAATTTGGCCGGAGCGTATTCTCAATCAGGTCGTATACCCGGTAGTCCACCGGCTCCCCGTTGCCCACGAGGTATCCCACCAGGGGAACGGTATCCAGGGTGATTTTACGAATCGCATCTGCCAGCTTGTATTCCAGCAAGGCTTCGGCGTTATTGAGGGAATTGATGCCGTCTACGCTGCTTTGTCCCTGCAGGAAATCGACGCCCACGGTCCTGTCCTGGTATTGTACGATGGCGCCGGGGAATACAAGACGCTCCTCCATACCCTCCCCTTCTTTCGCCTGTGCCTTCACGTTGGTTGGATTGATCCCCATGTTGCGCAGGGAATCGTAGAGCACGATGCGGGCCGTATCGTCCAGTCCTTCACCGGGGCGCATGAAACGGAAGCTGAGGTTATTCCCGGCTACGCCTTTGAAAGCGGAAAGCATGTCTTCCGTTGCACCGGAAAGTTTCCGAAACCCGGCAGGCAGGTCTCCTTCCAGGAAAACGGTAACATCCAATTTGTCCTGAAGCCCGTTGAGCAGGGCGAGGGTGGGTTTCGAAATCGTGTACCGCTTCTCCGCCGTGAGATCAACCCTGGCATGAAACAGGCGGAAGACCGCGTTCAGGGCCACCAGTATTGCCAGCATCAGCAACCAGCCATATCGTACTTGAAGGAGTCGGTTCAGCATGATTCAGCGTTTCACAAGGTTCCGGGCGGTGAGAAAGAGGAAAAAGAAAATGACGGATGCGAAATACACCAGGTCGCGACTGTCCACCACACCCCTGCTGATACTTTTATAGTGCGCATCGATGCCAAATAGATCGATATAATACCCGGCGCCTTCCTGGAAAATTTCCATGCCGCTGATCGCCCGGAATGCGGAATACATCAGGAAACAGGCGAATGCGCTCAGCAGGAAGGCCACTACCGCGTTGCCTGTAAGGCTGCTGCAACATATCCCGATGGCCGTAAAAACAGCGCCCAGGAGAAAGAGCCCGATATAAGAACCGGCAATACCACCGCCGTCGATACCGCCGGTGGAAAGTTCCCTGATCGTGTACACATAGATGAGCGTTGGCAGGATGGCAATGGCAACAATCATCAGCGATGCGATGTATTTGCCCCCAATGAGTTGCCAACGCGTAAGCGGACGGGTCTGCAGGATCTCGTAGGTGCCGCCGCGGAATTCATCGGCAAAACTGCGCATGGTTATGGCGGGAATCAGTAAAAGCAGTATCCAGGGAGCGATCTCGAAAAACTTGTCGAGCGTGGCATAGCCGAATTCAAAAATGCTGGACTCCGGGAACACGAAGAGGAACAACCCGTTGAGCAGCAGGAATACCACCAGGGCGATGTAGCCCGTGAGGCTGCTGAAAAACTGCCGGAGTTCCTTTTTACAAATCGACCACATAGAATTCTACAGTGCAAGGTTAACGCAAGTAGGGAAAATAACGGCAAATATCGGTGTAAAGTACTTGCAAACCCACTGCGGCCGAAGCTAGTTTGCAGTTTTTACTTGTGAATACTGGTAATACATGAAAGCATACATATTATCCATCCTTTGCGCAGCCTTCTCCTTTATCTCGGTGGCCCAGCATCGCTGGGACGGTGGCGGTGGGGACGGACGCTGGGACAATGCCGCCAACTGGCAGCCCGACGGTGTGCCGCTGCCGGGATCCGGGGTACTGCTGGACAACAGCCTGGACGTTTTCGGATATACGGTAACGTTACCTCCCGGCGCCGTCACGGTGGAGCTGGCCTTCCTGCAGGTCATCCCCGGTTCCGGGCAGTCGATCGAACTCATCCTGCCCAGGGAAAATACAGCGTCCCCGGGACTTCGGATCACGGGTCCGGGGGATGCCCTGGCCCTGGAAACCGGCGCCCTGCTGCGCAATGCCTCAGGCGCCTCCGCCGGCGATGCGATCCAGGTGACAGGGACGTTCCGCATCGCCAACGGGGCCCGGTACCTGCACCAGACAGCACGGGGGAATGCGACACTGATCGACCGTCTCTCCGTTGCCGAGGGAACGGAAACCGGCATTTTTGAATTTGACGTGCCCGGCACTGCCGGATATACGGTATCCCTCACGGGAAACACATTTGGAACCCTTGCCTTCAGCGCTTCAGCGGCCGGTGGGGTGAAAGCCTATAGCGGGAGCGGTTCATCCATCCTGCAGATCAGGGGCGACTGGATCATCCGTAAGGGTGCCACCCTTACCAGTACGCTCTCCGCCAATGTACAATTACAAGGTACCCTTGATGTGGAAGGAAGTCTCCAGCTCAATCCGTCCACGGCAGGGACCACCGGGCGGAGTGTTCTTTTCGCCGGCGCTTCCGGCAGGATACGGGGCGAAGGACATATCGGTTTCAATGCGCAATTCCGTACCCTCGAATTTACCCCAGGTGCTACATACCATCTCAACCGAAACCTGTCCCTGCCATTCCCGCAACACCAGGTCCTCGTCAGGCCTGGCGCTGTTGTGCACCTGGAAACAAATGAAATCCAGGGCGATGGCCGGTTTACCATAGAGCCAGGAGGGACGCTCGGAATAGGAAACCCGGAAGGCATCAGTTTTTCAGGCAGCGCCGGTAATATCAGGACCGCATTGAGGGAGTTCAGCGAAGGTGCCTGGTACCTGTACGAAGGCGAAGGCTACCAGCTCACGGGCAGCGGACTGCCAGTGCGGGTAGCCAGGCTGCTGGTCAACAAACCATCCGGAAATCTACAGTTATCCCAAAACGTTAGTATCACGAACCTCCTTGGGCTGTATGAAGGCATCATTGCTTCTTCCGCAAGTGGCATGATTACCCTTGCGGGAGCTGGCATTGAAAGTCCCGTGAACGCCTACGGGTCTTCGAACCAGGGATGGGAAGGGAGTTTCGTGGATGGGCCGGTAGGCTGGGAAAGCAGCCAGGCGATGACCATGGTTCTTCCTACGGGCAGGGGCGAGGTCTTCGCCCCGGTTAGCATCAGGCATTCCGGTTCGGCTTCTTCAACGTACACGGCAACCTACCATCCGGTGCCTTTTGGCAATACGGAACCTGTGTTGGCGCCTCTGCTCAGTAACATCAGCCGGTTGGAATACTGGGCCATAACCTCCACATCGGCTGGTGTTGATGCCAATGCCCGTATCGCCCTCAGCTGGCGACCTGCCAGCGGGGTAGGAACCACACCCGAAGCATGGAGCGATCTTCGCATCGCCCAATATGAAGACCGTGGTACAGGACTTCGATGGGAGCCGATGGGTGTAAACCCCGCAGTGACTGAGAACGCTGGGTACGGCTGGATTGAAAGTGACCAGCCCGGATCATCATTTTCTGCCATTACCCTGGCTTCTGCCAGCCGGTTGAATGTACTGCCTATCAGCCAGTTGCATTTACAGGTTGAATCGCGAAACGGTACCGCCTATATCAGGTGCCGCGCCGAAGGCAGTGGTCAGTGCCCGGAACTTATCCTGGAACACAGCACCGATGGAAGGGATTTCGAAGCCATATCCGGAATCAAAACGGGACTGGAATTTGGCAGGGAGTATGAATGGCCGGACAGCTTTCCGGCTAGGGGCTGGAATTATTATCGGGTACGGGCGCCAGATCCGGCAAAAAAGTTCAGTTCCGGGAATGTCAGACTCTGGTTGGACAAAATTGACTCCTATAAGCTCTATCCCAACCCGGCCCGTGACCGATTTATACTCAATTTTCCCTCCCCAGGCAGCGGATCAGCCGCTTTACTTGTCCAACCTGACGGCAAGGTGCTTCGCCAGATAACGCTCTCTGGTCATTCACACCAGGAAGACATCAGCAACCTGCCAGCAGGCCGTTACTTCCTGATGATAAAGCACCATAGGGATTGGCGGATTATTCCATTCCTGAAGTACTGAAATCTGTAACCGATACCAACTGCAATTATTTCCCCCGGCCAACCGGGGGATTTTTTTTTGCGATTATGGAATTGTCGGTTGCTTTCATCTTAACCCAAAAGATGCATATGAGAAAGACGATCCTGCTGGTGGGATTCTTTTGGCTGACCAATACTGCCATCAGCCAAATAACGCCCCCGGAAGCCCCGGCCCCTCCCGTTCCGCCAAAAAAGGGAAAGATTACCGCCAGGGGCGATGTCCCGGAACCGGTCAATCCACCTGCGCCGCCTGCACCGCCCGTTCCACCGGCTCCATCGCAAAAGGCCACCCTACAATCGAATAAGGACTTTCCAGATGTACCGGTTCCCCCTGTGCCACCGGTCCCTCCTGCACCACCCTCGAAAAAATTGGAAAAGCAGGGTGTCGATAAAATCAACAAAGTTCCCAAACCACCAACGCCACCCGCGCCGCCGCCTCCGCCGGCATCCGGGAATGTTGGTTCATAATTCCGACGTTGCTTACAAGACCCGCGAACTGTTGGTTTAGGAATCCGCCGTTACTTACAAGATCGTGAACGACTGGTTCATGAATCCACAGTTACTTACAATACAGTGAACGATTGGCTCATGATTCCGACGTTGCTTACAAGACCGTGAACGATTGGTTTAGGAATCCGCAGTTACTTACAATACCGTCAACGTTTGGTTCATGATTCCGACGTTGCTTACAAGACCGTGAACGATTGACGTAGGAAAGGGTCGAATCGAAAAAAATCTTTGAAAGGTTGTTGCTGATGTAGCAAGTGATGCCGGCCGATTCACATGCGCCCGAATAAAAGATGGTATGGCCGCAACAACTGGCAAAAGGAATATTGCCGGCGCCGCGGAGAACACGCCCGGATCCGCATCAGAAAGTCCAGCCGGATATTTTAAACGGAGAAGCTTTCACCGCAGGCGCAGGTCCTGCTGGCATTTGGGTTGTTGAAATGGAACCCTTTCCCTTCAAGGCCGTCAGAATAATCGAGGGTTGTATTGAACAGGTAGAGGACGCTTTTAAAATCTGTAACGATTTTCATTCCCTTATCGGTAAATACCTGGTCAGAGGGCTTCTGGACATTATCAAAATCCATTTTATAACTCAGCCCGGAACATCCGCCGCTGACCACACTGACCCGGACAAAATAATCGGGTCCCCTGCCTTCTTCCTGCAAGAGGTGTTCAACGCGCGTCTTGGCCGCATCGCTGATATATATTCCACCCTCCATATTCATGTTCTGCATATTCCTGTAATTAGGTTCACCCATCCTTGCCGCATGTATAACAAACCAGCCTGGCCATGGTTCAACCCGGACGGGCTGTCAAAGATACAACAAAGCCGGGGCAAGCCTAGAGGGACCATTCCGGAGCTTCCCCGAGCAGTCCTTTCTTGTAAAGGTCCCAGCTGGGGCTTCCCTTCCGAACAGACGCCAGGCTTTCAGACAAAATCCGGTATGCCCTGTCCATATCTTCCGGGGTGGTAAGACGTCCGAGGCTGAATCGCAGGGATGCAAAGGCGAGATCCCTGCCAAGGCCCATGGCTGTAAGGACGTGGGAAGGTTCCAGGGATTCGGAGGCGCAGGCCGAACCCGCGGAAACTGCCAGCTTCTTTGTCACTGCGGCAAGCAGCGCCTGGCCTTCCGTGTAACGAAAGGAAATATTGGAAACCGTAGGCAACCGGTTACCACCGCGGCCGTTGATATATACCTCCTCCAATGCACCCACAGACGCTTCAAACCGGTCCCGCAAGGATTCGATCAAAGGCATATCCGTTGGTAAACGGCGGGCCGCAAGCCGGGCTGCTTCCCCGAATCCAACGATTCCCGGCACATTCAGGGTGCCGCTGCGGAGCCCCCGTTCATGACCCCCTCCGTCTATCAGGGGCATCAGCCGGACCCTGGGATCCCTGCGGCGGATATAGAGCGCTCCGGTTCCCTTCGGTCCGTAAATTTTATGCGCGGAGAAGGCCATGAGATCCACATCGGGCGACTGGACACTCACCGGTATCTTTCCAACAGCCTGGGTGGCATCGGTAAAAAACCAGACCCCCTTAGCGCGGGTTATGGCGCTGATAGCCGACACATCCTGCATAACCCCTGTTTCATTATTAGCCATCATAACGGCTACGAGTATCGTATCGGCGCGGATCGAAGCCGCCAGTTCATCGCTATTGATCGCCCCCTGTTCATCCACACCCAGGCGGGTGACTTCAAAACCAGATCTTTCAAGCCGGGTGCAGGTATCCAGTACGGCCGAATGCTCTGTTTGCACGGTAATGATGTGCCGTCCTTTCTGGCCGAGCATCTCAGCGGCCCCTTTGACAGCCAGGTTCACGCTTTCCGTAGCGCCGGATGTAAAAATGATTTCATCGGGCGATGCATCCACCAGGGATGCCACCTGCTCGCGAGCTCGCTTCACGGCTTCGGCCGCCTTCCATCCAAAAGCATGCTGCCTGCTGGATGCATTTCCAAAATCCATGGAGAACCATGGAAGCATGGCTTCCAGCACTGCGGGATCGCAGGGTGTGGTGGCATGATAGTCAAGATATACAGGGCCTTCTGGCATGGATCGAAATTACGCCAATCCTTTTACTGAGGATGATCATCGCGTACAAGAACACATCCTGTTATCTTTACCCTATGAATAAGGTTGAACATATCGGCATTGCCGTGAACGCTTTGCAGGAAGCCATCCCCTTGTATGAAAAACTATTGAACAGCCCTTGCTATAAGACGGAGGAGGTAGCCTCTGAAAAGGTAAAGACAGCGTTCTTCCGCCAGGGCGAAACCAAAATAGAATTGCTGGAAAGCACGGACCCGGAGGGCGTCATCGCCCGGTTCATTGAAAAGAAGGGTGAGGGCCTGCATCATATCGCGTTTGACGTCTCGGATATCCGGGCGGAAATGAAGCGTCTCAGCGAGGCCGGCTTCGTGTTGCTGAACCCTGAGCCCAAGCAGGGGGCCGATAACAAATGGGTATGTTTCCTGCATCCCAGGAACACGCATGGCGTGCTGGTGGAACTCTGCCAGGAGCGCACATAAAAAAGCGCCCACCCATGGCGTTGCCGCCAGGATGAACGCTGCCTCCAGGTTGGTCAATATTTTACCAGCCGGTGGTGGCTGGTTGATCCGTCGTCATGAATTACCTGGAGCGTATACACACCTGCTGAAAATTTTTCGAGATCCAATGCCTGGGAGATGCTCCCTTTGGGCAGTACCTGGCTGTACACCAACTGTCCCTGGAGGTTATACACGGCAAGCTGCGACGACCCTTCCACTTTCTTATGAGACAGCCGCACGGCACCTCGCGTGGGGTTGGGATATAGTCTTTCTTCCAGAACATCATCGAGCCGCAGAGAGCGCACGGACGAAAGCTTCGCAACCCCGTCCGGATCCAGTTCCCGCACGCGGTAGTAGACAAGGCCATACCCGGGGTTGTTGTCCACGAAATTGTAGATATTCTGTGAGCTCATGTTTCCTGCCGATTCGATGGTACCAATGATATCCCAAACCTGGCCCTGCTGGCTTCGCTCAATCCGGAATGTCCGTGCTGCGGTTTCATGGCTTGTTACCCAAACCATTTGCACATGGCGGTCGGGGGTAAGATAGAGTTTGAGGTCCTGCCATACAGATGGCAGGTTCCCGATGATGAACCCCGACCCGTATTGATCGATATTGCCGGTAGTGGAGGTGGCATACGCAAGCCCGATCAGGATGCCAGGACCCCAGCTCGCGTTAAAGACTTTCCCACCGCGGAACTTGGCGGCACCGCCTAATATAATCGCCGACTGGTCGCTCTGTTTTTTTGCGCTGATCCTGCCCCCCGAGATAACGTTTACGACCGACGCGCTATTGAGGTTCAGGCTTTTTCCATCGGCGAGGCTGAGTTCACCAATCACCCGAAGGGTAATATTCCTGAGTGCCACCGGCTGGCTCATGGTCATAACATGCCGGCTCTGGATAACGATAATATCATTATCCGCAGGTATGCGGTTCCTGTCCCAACTGGACGGTTGAGACCAATCACCGGAACCGCTGGAAGTAATCGTCGTTTGCGCTTGGAGTGCAGGTATCTGCGTCCAAAGGACCAACAGGAAGAGGACAACTTTCATGAACCAAATGGTTTAAGCCAGGTAAATAGAGTTGTCCGAAAGGATGCTTGGAATAGTATATGGCTATTTCAACAGAAACAGTACCGGGGTCGGTTAACAGGAATGGAATGGGGAGGTAATTCCTAAGATTGGAAAACAAATATTGGCAGAAAAATCGGGAAATCCAAGCACCCGAAATGAATACAGGCTTAAAGGCTAAGGCTCAGGGGTTAAGGCCGTGATGGGGAGAGGGTTGGAATGTATTAAGGCGATGACGCATGCTATTGCGGTCTATCTTGTACAAGATCGGAACCCTGTGTTCCTTCAAAAAATCCTGGCGGGTGCCGGTAGCTCAGATGGTGGTGATGCCCAGTTTTTCAACAGCCAGTTGAGCGGCGATCTGGCTCGCGTCTTTTTTATTATATGCTTTCCCTTCGGCGATCAGTTCACCGTCCACGACGGCGCCCACGCGGAAAAGCCTGCGCCCTTTCTCCATCTTCTCGTCGAGTGTTTCGAACTCCAGGACTTTACCGTTTTTATTGGCCCAGCCATAGAGTTTATTTTTGTGGTTGATCTCCAGGTTCTCCAGGTCTTCCATGAACATGTGGGGAATCACGATGCGCTGGAATACCCAGCGGCGGGTTTTATCGTATCCCTGGTCAAGGTAGATGGCGCCAACGAGGGCTTCCAGGGTGTTGCCGAATATCTGGCTGATCTTAAGGGAATTATCACTCTTATTGTAGTAGGTGATTTTCCTCAGGCCCATCTTGAGGGCCACTTCATTCAGGGTTTGCCGATTGACCATCTTGCTGCGCATTTCAGTCAGGAAACCTTCCCCCTTGTAAGGGTACCTTTTGAAAAGGTAGTCGGCCACCACCCCGCTCAGGATCGCATCGCCCAGGTATTCCAGCCTTTCGTTGTTTTCATCTGCGCCTTCCTTGACCGAACGGTGGCTGAGGGCTGTGCGATACAGGTTGAGTTGCCCGGGTGTAAAACCGAGCACGTTGCAGAGCTGGCGGAAATAGACCTTCCGCTCCCTGGACAGCGTCAGATATGTCAGCCAGTAACGCACCATACATGTGTGTCTTGATAGTCTACGCGTAAAGTTAGGGAATCACCGTGCAGGTACTGCAAGGTTCTCAGGTCATGCATATTTTCTGACAATGACAGACGCATTGTGTCCGCCGAATCCGAAGGTATTGCTGAGCGCTGCGCGGACGGTTCGTTTCTGTGCATTCCAAAACGTGAAATTCAGTTTGGGATCGAGTTCAGGATCGTCCACGAAATGGTTGATGGTGGGCGGCACGGTATCATTCACTACGGCGTACACACAGGCGATGGCTTCAATCACGCCGGCGGCACCCAGGAGATGGCCGGTCATCGATTTGGTGGAACTGATATTGAGATTGTATGCATGGTCGCCGAAAACCCCCAGGATCGCCTTGGTTTCCGCAATATCGCCCAGGGGCGTGGAGGTACCATGTACATTGATATAATC
>JALOMP010000366.1 GCA_025455365.1 Chitinophagaceae bacterium
TGGTTCGTGGTTCGTGGTGGAAGTTGGGGGGTGTGAGCCTACCCGGGGTTTTTTTGGCTTGTATCGACTTTTAAGGATGTTTGACTCCCAGCCACCGTTGTTCGACAACCGTGAGCCACGAACCATGAACCACGAACCATATTTGACTATTTTCGCCACATGGCAGAAGACCTCCATATCATAACAGGGACTAAAGAGGAACAATACGAACAACTTATTCCGCAGATCAGGGGATTGCTTGAAGGGGAAACGGATCTTATTGCCAACCTGGCGAATGTGGCAGCCGCACTGAAAGAACAATTCCGCTGGTGGTGGGTTGGTTTCTATTTGGTCAGGAATGGTGAACTTGTGCTGGGACCTTTCCAGGGACCGGTTGCATGTACCCGTATCCGTTATGGGAAAGGGGTGTGTGGAACTTCGTGGGCGCAGGCATCAACGGTGATCGTACCGGATGTAGATGCTTTTCCGGGTCATATTGCATGCAGCAGCCTTTCCCGCAGCGAAATCGTGGTGCCCATCATCCGGCAGGGGGAGGTCGTAGGCCTGCTCGATGCGGACAGTGAGCACCTGGCCTTTTACGACGAAACGGATCGCCATTATCTTGAAAAAATCGTTGGCATGATTCCCGTTAAACTGTCGGGAACTGTCTGTATTACTGGGCTAGCAGTCCGGTAATGGTTTCTTCGAATTCCTTACGATACAGGTCGTAATGTACACCCGACCCGGGACCGTAAAAACCGGCATGGATTTTCTTCACCTTCCCATCCTTCCCGATAAATATGGTGGTGGGAAAAGCCTTGATCGGCGTCAGTTGCGGCAGGGTCTTTTCGGTCTTCAGGGAATCCGAACTGGTCACGCCCGTTATCAGCATGGGGTATCCAACGGCATATTTATCGCGAAACTTTTTCAGGCTTCTGCTCGCCCGGTTGAAATCCGTTGAATACTCATAGGCAAGGGCGATCATTTCCACACCCCTGTCCTTGTTACGGCGATAGTAATCGCTCAGGAAAGCGGTTTCATCCATGCAGTTCGGGCACCAGGAGCCCATCACCTGTATCACCACCACTTTGCCGCGGAACCGCTCGTCCTTCAAAGAAACCATGTTGCTGTCGGCATCCGGGAAACGGAACCCTATCTCCTCCTCACCGGGCCTGAGTTGCATGGCAGATATGGATTCATCAATCACCGCATTCGGATCCCGGACCGCATGCCATTTTTCCATCCAGGTTGCACCGGAGGCATAAACCCCATCCGCCAGGCTTCCGTCTGACCTGAGTTTTGCCCCGAAATAATAAGCATGACTGCCATCGAAACAGGATAGTTGCAGGGAATCCGCACTCATCGTACCATCCAGAAACCGGTAGTCCCCGCTGGGTGTCAGAAAGGTACCCGTCAGTTTCGTGCCTTGCTGGCTGAATTCGGCTACAGCTGGCCGTGTGGTGCCATTGGGCCGGACAAAGGTAACGCGCCAACGCCCGCTGATATCGCCGGATGCCTTTCCCCTGCTGGCCGGGAACTTCACGGTACCCGGTGAAATGGTCACCGGCATGATGGCATCCTTGGTGGTAGTACCCTTAATCCACTTACCATCGAACCTTCCCGCTGCCGTTTTCCGCAACCGGAACGCTGATTCAAACACCGGCATGGATACCATAACAGAATCACCAGAATAGCGGATATCGGTAACCGGAATCCGTTCCGCTCCATTTCGGATAATCCATGTCTGTTTTCCCGCAGGTTCCTCCATGTCCAGGTTAAACAGGATCGGCAGGCTGTCGGCTCGATGGAGTTGCGCGATAAAAGACCGGGTGTTTCCAGTCTGGCCCTGGGCAACCGCAATCAACGGGAGTAAAAGCCACAAGATCAAGTAACGGATGTGCATGCAGGAAAAATGAAGGGCAATATTACGGCCTTTCAGGCAAGGAGGTGATTCCCGTGGAAGTTTTAACAGGATACATAGGCCAATGTCTGGTTCCTGGTCCAGGCGCGACGCATGGGCGGCAGTCATACTGTCCATACCAGCCGGCACCCTCGCGCAAAACAATGGGCCTGCTGCAGGAGCCATGGAAAATACGTTTCGCTATCGCGGTATTCCCAGGTTCTCAAGCATGTCCGTTGTCATCCTGGACAGGTCATACTCATGCTTCCAGCCCCAGTCTGAACGGGCTACGGAATCGTCGATACTCTGTGGCCAGCTATCGGCTATGGATTGCCGGTAGTCCGGCTGGTAGCTGATGCGGAAACCCGGCCGGTGCCGGGCGATCTCTGATGCGATCTCGGCGGGCGAAAAACTCATCGCCGAAAGATTGTAGGAAGTCCGGACCTTGATCCTGTCCACCGGGGCTTCCATCAGTTCAATCGTAGCCCTGATCGCGTCGGGCATATACATCATGGGCAGGTAGGTGTCTGGTTTCAGGAAGCACTGGTAGTGGTTTTCCTCGAGGGCGTCATGGAAGATCTCCACGGCATAATCGGTGGTGCCGCCACCGGGCTCTGATTTATAGGAGATCAATCCGGGATAACGAAGGCTCCGCACGTCCACGCCAAATCGCTGGTGGTAATAGTTACACCAGAATTCACCGGCATATTTACTGATGCCATAGACGGTGATGGGTTCGATCACCGTCTGCTGCGGGCAGTTGACCCGCGGCGAAGTTGGTCCAAAAACAGCAATGGAAGAAGGCCAGTAAACCTTGTGGAGCTTTTCTTCCCGGGCGATATCCAGCACATTGAGCAGTCCCTGCATATTCAGGTTCCAGGCCAGGTTGGGATTTTTCTCTCC
>JALOMP010000089.1 GCA_025455365.1 Chitinophagaceae bacterium
GGATATAGTCTGCAAACCGGTCCAGCCTGAATGCCGAATCATAGATCCCCGCGCCGATGCGGGCGAAATCCCGCGCATTGCAATACTGTTCAAAATGCCCCGCAACCGGGACCATGAAAACTGGCTTGCCCAGGTAATGGGCTTCGCAAACTGTTTCGAATCCGGCGGTGGTTGCAACACCACTGCAAGTGGCCAGCATGGCCAGGAAATTCAGGTCGTCCAGCGAATGAAAATACAGGCCTTCATCAACTTTCCAAAGACCATGATGCTGCTCCTTAACCATCCGGCTGTCTGTAAAACAATGCAGCCTGGTTTGCGGGTTCTTTTGGTGCCATGCCAGGATTTCCTCCATGTATCCATCATTGAGGAGGTACACGAGGATGAACTGCCCATCCCTGGATGCCGACTGCCGGATCACGGATCGCAAGACAGGAGGCACAATGCTGAGGTTCATATTGGCAACCGCGGGCATTTCATATGGCGAAATGGCCAGAATCCTGTCTGAGCCCGAAGCGGTCAGCCTTGTATATTTCTTTAATAACTGTTGCTGAAGCCAGTCGCCGGCCGGAAACCGGAACGCCGGATGCAGGTACACATATTGGTGCGCGATGGACAAGGTTTTGACATTCCTGCCATACATCCAATGGTAGAGCCCCGCCAGGGGTTCATAAAAGTTTATGACCAGCTGCGGCTGGTGAAAATCCACGAGCTTCCGGATGATACGCATGCCATGCATGTACGCACCTATTCGGGACAGGTTTCGCCAGATGGTTGGCCATAAGCGTATCGACTTATTCCGTTTGTCCGTTACGAAATTCGGGCTGGGAAGGGATACGACGGGACAGGAAAATGCTTTTCGAAAAAAATCCGGTACATCCCGTCGGCTGCTGCGGCCTACCACCACGCAACAAGTTTCCATACCGGCCTGAATCAGCATTTCGTGTATGGCGATGGCTTGGGTGAGATGCCCCCTTCCCTCGCCCTGCACCACCAGCATGACCGATCCGGCTTGTTGTTTTTCATGGCTCATGGCAAACAGTTTCAATCAGGTGTTTCAGTTGAATGCAGCAATTCCATTATTTCTTCCATGGTATCCTCCTCCCCAGCTACCGGTTGTTCCGACGTATCTATGTGCCGGTTCTGCTCCCGCCAGTCGTGGTAATACACAACCTTCCACTCACCCTCCATAGTCTGCACGAGTGCACTGAGGGTCTCCACCCAGTCGCCGCTGTTGAGGTAATGAATTCCGTTGATGAATTTATCGGCCGGCTGGTGGATATGCCCGCAAATAATGCCGTCGCAATGCTCCGCTTCGGCAACCGCGCACAGTTCCTTTTCGTAGTCTGAGATGAAGGATACCGCCTTTTTAACCTTTTTCTTAACCACCTGCGAAAGCGAATAATACGGAAGTCCCCGCCGGTTCCTGTACCGATTATAATGACGATTCAGCCAAAGCAGGAAGGTATAGCCGGTATCGCCCAATTTTGCGATCCATTTAAGACGGGTAGTCACCGTATCGAAAATATCGCCATGGACTACAAAGTATTTCTTTCCAAAACCTTCCAGCTGGAAGGTCCTTCGTATGGAGAAATTCCCCAGGTCAAGCGGGAGTACCTCATCCAGGAAATCATCATGGTTGCCCCTGAGGTATATTACTCTTGTGTCTGTGGAGCTAAGCCATTTCATGAGCAGGCGGAAGAAAGCCGTGTGCTTTTTCTTCCATTTGCCCGATTTACGCAGCTGCCATCCGTCTACGATATCCCCGTTGAGGATCAGGGTCTCGCAGGAATGCCGGCGGAGGAAGTGTACGGCTTCCCGGACATGGGAATTCCGGATGCCGAGGTGGATGTCTGAGAGGACAATGGTTTTTACATGCGTTTTCAAGGAAAGGGTTTTATAAAGGTCCCTTTCCGGCTTTACCGGGCGGTTAAGGCAAGGTGAAGCGATTGTCAAGGAAAGATGTCCGGAATGTTAATTCATCATATCCGGAGCCTTTCTTTTACATATTTTGCGGCATGTCATATACCGATCATTTATCGCGCGATAAGAAATTGAAAAAGATCATCGAGGAGCAGGGGGAACTGTCGCTTGCCGGGAAGAATGATCTGTGTCACTACCTATGCGCTTCGATCATGAGCCAGCAATTGTCCACCAAGGTTGCCACGGTCATCCATCAGCGCTTCCTCGATCTTTTCGGCGGCGCAGCGCCTACGCCGGAGCAGATTGCCGGCCTTTCGCCCCAAACCCTGCGTTCCATCGGGTTGTCCAATGCCAAAGTGAGTTATGTCCAAAACGTGGCGCGATTCGCCATCGAAAGGGGCATGTCTAAGAAAATGATGGAGAAGATGGACGATGACGAAGTGATAGACTATTTGACGGAAATCAAAGGCGTTGGGCGATGGACTGCGGAAATGCTTCTGATGTTTGCCCTGAAACGGGAAGACGTCTTCCCCGCAGACGACCTGGGCATACAACAGGCCATGGCAGGACTGTACAGGCTGGATATGTCAGACCGGAAAAAGCTGAAGGAATCCATGCACCGGATCGCCGCCAAATGGCGCCCCTACCGGACCTATGCGAGCATGCATTTGTGGCGGTGGAAAGATCAGGGATAAAGTAGGATTTTAGATTTTAGAAGTTAGAAGTAAAAGCACTTCCAACTTCTAAAATCAAAAATCCAACTTCTACTGCACCAGTTTCAATTCTTTTATCAAGTGCCCCGCGCCACCCAGTTTGTCGATGCACCAGAGCACATAGCGGACATCCACGCAAATGGTACGGTTAAGGTCCTTATCGAAGGCAATCTTGTGGCTCAGGGCCTCGTAGTTGCCATCAAAAGCAAGGCCGATCAGCTCGCCGTTGGCGTTGATTACCGGCGATCCTGAATTACCACCCGTTATGTCATTGGTAGTGATGAAGGAAATAACCAGGTCGTTGCGCTGCTTATCGATATACCGGCCATAATCCTTTTTCTGTACCAGGGGCAATAGGTTGGCGGGAAGGTCAAACTCGTAATCGCCGGGTTTGAATTTTTCCATCACCCCTTTCATGGTGCAGACATAGTCATACCGGACTGCGTCGCGCGGCTGGTAGCTCTTTACATTGCCATAGCTGACGCGCATGGTAAACGTGGCATCCGGGTACATTTTCTTCCCGGGATTCATTTCCATCACCCCTTTCAGGTAAAGCCTGCTCAGTTCATCATTCTGCGCCATGAACTGGGTCCTGTACGTGCCGAACTTACTGTTGTAGTTTTTAAGAAACTGGCTGGAAGCGGCAAATGCGGGGTCGTTTTGCAGGACATTGGCATCCGGGTTGTCCATGAAACTCTTCCACTTGGCATCATCCGTGATGATGGTCGTGCCGAACATGTTGGCCGCATACTTCGTATAAGTGGCATCGTCTTTCAAATCGCCGTAGGTTCCCCGCATATTTTCAAAAAACTGGATGGGGTGCTGGTTTTTATCGATATTCTCATAGAACATCTTCATCCCCGTAGCCACGATTTTCTGGTCCGATGTCATATCCGCCTCGGCCATGTAGTTCTTGCGCTGGTTATCGGCGGACTGCAGTGCTTTTTTGGTGTCTGCGTGATCCCGTCCCTTCTTCACCAGTTCGCTTTCCAGCACCATCAGGGAAGCCGCGTATTGCAGGAGCGGGGAGCCGAGGATACCTTCATTGATATACATGCGGTGCTTGGCATACGGTCTCCACTGGTCGTAGGCTTTTTTCCATTCCGTAAACAGGTTTTCATAGTCCGGCTTGCCTTTGGCCCATTGCTGGAACTTCGCCTCATCAGACAGTTTCTGTTCATAGACCTTATACTTGAGTAATTGTTTGGACTCTCCGTCAAAGAATTTCCAGTAGTTGGCGATGCCCGCGTAGTTGGAAGCAAGTTTGAGTTTTACGGCCGGGTCTTTCTTCATCTGCTCAAACATGTACTTCAGGCGCATATCGCGCAGTTCAACCAGCGCCGGGTTCTCGATATCCGTCTTCAGCCGGACGCCGTAAGAAGTTTCATAACGGTTTGTGCTGCCCGGATAGCCATAGGTCATGGCATAATCGCCATCTTTGACGCCTTTGATGGAAACCGGAAGAAAGTATTTTGGCTTGAGCGGCACGTTGCCCTGGGCATAGTCAGCAGGCTTGCCGTCCTTGCTCATATAGACGCGGAATACGGAGAAATCGCCGGTATGCCGCGGCCATTCCCAGTTGTCCGTATCGCCGCCATACTTGCCGATGCTTTCCGGCGGGGTGCCTACCAGGCGAACATCCTTGTATCGCTGGTAGACGAACACCAGGAACTGGTTCGCTTTAAAAAGGCTGTTCACCCTTGCTTCGATCGATTGGGAAGGATCGGAGTATTGCTGGTTTAAGGCAGCCATCATCTCCTGCACTTTTTTCGCCCGCTCGGCGCCTTTCAATCCTTTAGCGGCACTGTCGATCTTGGATGTAACGTCTTCGATCCGCAACAGGAACTGAACACTCATGCCGGCGGCGGGAATCTCGTCGGCCTTGGTCTTTGCATAAAAGCCATCGCGCAGGTAATTATTCTGCACGGAACTGGCGGCGGCAATCGCCCCGTATCCGCAGTGGTGATTGGTGAAAATAAGGCCTTCGTTACTGACGATTTCGCCGGTACACCCACCGCCAAAAATGATGATGGCATCCTTGATGGAGGCTTTGTTGATACTGTACAACTGTTCTTTGGTCAGCTTAAGGCCCTTTTTGACCATGTCATTGTACACCTGCTGGCCCAGCAGCATGGGCAGCCACATCCCTTCATCGGCCTGCGAAAAAAAGACCGATATGGTAAGCAGCATGGAAAGGAAAAACTTCTTCATAATGCAACCGATTAAGGCTGCAAACCTACTGTAAAAACAGTATCGGGCGCCTTATTTTACCGTCCCGGTAGATCAAAAAAATACCTAAAAATACAGTTCCATGATTCTTACAACCACACCTGGCGTCGACGGCAAAAGCGTCCGCACATACCTGGGCGTCATCAGTTCAGAAACCATCATCGGGGCCAATTTCCTGAAAGATATCCTGGGCGGGCTGCGGGATGTATTCGGCGGCAGGAGTGGTACCTACGAACGCGTGCTGGAGGAAGCCAAGCAGCATGCGATGCGGGAACTGGAAGAAAAAGCCAGGGCCATGGGTGCGGATGCCGTGCTGGGGATTGACCTCGACTATGAAACCATCGGGGCCAACGGAAGCATGCTGATGGTGAGTGCGAGCGGAACCGCCGTGAAGCTGCAAGAAGCCTGAGCCCGGAGGACCGGGCTGCCGCCATCAATCCTGGTCCAGCAGTGTTTTCCATAACAAATCCTTCAACTCCGGCAAGCCCTTTCCGGTGACAGACGAGATGAAAACATGGGGCAGATCGGTGGGCAGTTCTTTTTCAATGGCTGCTTTCAGTTCATCATCCAGCATATCACTTTTACTGATGGCCACGATGAATTTCTTATCCATCAGTTCCGGATTGTATTGCTCCAGTTCGTCCATGAGGATAGACAGTTCCTTTTTGTGATCAGGGCTGTCTGCCGGGACCAGGAAAAGCAGTACCGGGTTTCTTTCAATATGACGCAGGAAACGGTGGCCGAGCCCCTTGCCCTCTGCGGCGCCTTCAATAATACCGGGCAGGTCTGCGATGCAGAAGGATTTCCCGTCGCGGTATTCCACCATCCCTAATTGTGGCGTAAGGGTTGTGAAAGCGTAATCGGCGATTTTGGGTTTGGCGGCGGTCAACGATGAAAGCAGGGTAGATTTGCCCGCATTGGGGAAACCTACCAGTCCCACGTCCGCAAGCACTTTCAGCTCCAGCACTTTCCAGCCTTCCACCCCGGTTTCTCCCGGTTGGGCATACTCGGGAGCCTGGTTGGTGGCTGTTGCAAAATTCTTGTTCCCCAGACCGCCCCTTCCCCCTTTCAGCCACACAACCTGCTGGCCATCTTCCAGGATCTCTGCCTCCTTCGTTCCGGTTTCTTCATCCACGGCGATGGTCCCGAGCGGTACTTCAATGATCACGTCTTTCCCGTCTTTTCCGGTCATATTGTTTTTATTCCCGGACTGCCCGTTTTCGGCAAGTACATTCTTGTAATAGCGGAGATGCAACAGCGTCCAAAGGTTCTGGTTCCCGCGCAGGATGATATGGCCGCCACGACCGCCGTCGCCGCCATCGGGTCCTGCCTGTGGGTTGAACTTGGTCCGCATGAAATGGCTGCTGCCGGCGCCGCCATGGCCGGTCCGGCAAAAGATGCGGATCTGGTCTACAAAATTGGATTTTTCCATCTGGGAGTTACCGGGTTTGGGGGACTTGGGCAAAGATACCGGCTGCGCCCGCAAAAAAGGGGAAGAATCCATTCGCAACCGGGCTTATTCCTGCAAAATGGTCAGAAAAAGCGATATACGCCGGAAAGATTCGATCAGCGGGCCAGGTCTTTCCAGGTCCTGTACAGGATTTCCTGGGACGGGCGGTCGGGCTCCGGTTGGTCGAGCGGTTCGCAGGGCGACCACTGCGCATGCATCTCACCGGGAAGGGCCTGGTAGAGCGCAGTCCCGCGCGTTTTCCATGCAAGCATCTCATCGCTGACCTCCCTGATGATTTTTGCCGGCTGCCCGGCCACCAGGGAACGGGGCGGAATCCGCTCCCCTTCCCTTATAAAACTCAACGCACCCACAATGCTACCCTCACCCAGGACCACATGGTCCATGACCACGGCATTCATCCCCACCAGGCAATTGGCGCCGATCTCCGCACCATGGATCACGGCGCCATGGCCGATATGGGCACCTTTTCGCAGGTACACGGTAAGACCGGGAAACATATGTATGGTGCAGTTTTCCTGGACATTGCAGCCGTCTTCAATCACAATGCCACCCCAGTCGCCGCGCAGCGCCGCCCCGGGACCAATATAGACATCGCGCCCGATGATTACATTACCCGTCACTACCGCCTGCGGATGGACGAAAGACGTAGGATCAGCCACCGGCCGGAAGCCTTTGAATGCGTAAAACATGGTGAAAGAAATTTAGAGGGAGGAAGGATCTCCGATCAGGGCCTTGCCGGTGCGGAAACAGGTTCCCTTGAAAAGGGCCACATGATCGTTATGCTGGTTCCGGATCTCGATCAGGTATACGCCGGTACTCCTCCCGTTATGCACTTCCCTGGCCTCCGCCGTGAGTTGGTCGCCCACGTGTACCGCCTTGGTAAAAGTGATGGTTACGTCGAGAGCTACCGACATGTTATTCCGGTTATTGCAGGCGAAGGCAAAAGCGCTGTCTGCCAGGGAGAATGGAATGCCTCCATGGACAATCCCGAAACCGTTGACCATTTCCTTGCGGATCATCATCCGGATGCGACTGTATCCTTCGCGAATTTCCAGGACTTCGATGCCCATCCACTGGCTGAACTGGTCGTTTTCCAGCATGTGGTCCACCACATCCTGGTATATGTTTTTTACTGGCATATGCGCACTTTCGATAAAAATACTATTCCCCCCTGAATACCGGCGACCTTTTCTGCATGAAGGCTTCCACCCCTTCGCGGTAATCGTAGGTGAGCGCCGCCTCCTGCTGGAAGCGGTCCTCCAGTTCCAGCTGGGCCTCATAACCGGAAGACATGGACTGGTTGAATGCATGCTTTACCAGGGCCAATGCCCGCGTGGGCATTCCCGATAAACGGTTAGCCATTTCCGTTACTTTCTGCTCGAATTCATCTTCGTGGTATACGTCATAAACCATGCCCAGGCGTTCTGCCTCGATCGCCCCTACTTTATCGCCCAGCATGGCCAGGGATAGGGCTTTCTGCCATCCGATCAGCCTCGGGAGAAACCAGGTTCCCCCGCTGTCTGGAATCAGCCCGATGCGGGTAAAGGCCTGGATAAAGGATGCCGATGCGCTGGCCACGACAACGTCGCAGCAAAGGGCGATGTTGGCGCCGGCGCCCGCGGCCACGCCGTTCACGGCCGCGACAACCGGCTTTGGCATATTCCGGATTTTCCGGATAATGGGATTATAGTGTTCAGAAAGGATCTGGCTCATCGACGGGCCCTGCGGATCCGTCACTTCCGCCAGGTCCTGCCCGGCCGAGAACCCCTTGCCCGCACCCGTGAGTACAACACAACGAACCTCTTTGAGACTGGCCACTTCATCGAGTTTCGATTGCAGCAGCAGGGACATTTCCCGGTTAAAGGCATTTAATTTGTCCGGACGGTTTAACCTGATGACCGCTACCGCTTCCCTGATCTCCAATAATACGGTTGACATGTTTAATGATTAATGGCATTTGAAATAATCAAAGGGCTCGCGGCAATCCTGGCACTGGTACAGCGCCTTGCATGCCGTGGACCCGAACTCGCTTATCAGCTTGGTGTGGTCAGAACCGCAGCGGGGACAAGGTACCGGTTCTTCATCTTCAAAAAGCCCTTTCCGGTGCCGGGGAGCTTCGGGTTCATCATCGTCAAAAAGACCCCTGCGGTATTTTTTGGGAAGCGGTCTTGGTGGCGCGATTCCATACACACGGAGTTTCTCCTTTCCTGCATCCGTCATCCAGTCCGTGGTCCAGGCCGGCGACAGGATGGTCTGGATTTCAAAATCTTCCACTCCGGCTGCATACAGAGCCATCCGGATTCCGGTGGCAATCATATCCATGGCCGGGCATCCGGAATAGGTAGGTGTGATGATAATTTTCCACAAGCCCTTTCCCGTTGCATCTTCAACCCATTGCACATCGCGGATGATGCCCAGGTCCATCACAGACAGGACGGGTACTTCCGGATCCCTGACCGTTTCAAGAATCGAAAGGATATTTTCCCTTGATATGGTATTGACTCGATGCATGTTTACATCTCGCGATGGTTTTAAAGGTCCATCACCACTGGCTGCCGGGGTATGCCCGTTGCAGGAATTGCATTTCAGCAAGGATATATCCCAGGTGTTCCGTATGGTATCCCGCCCTGCCATTTCCATGCTGCCATGAATCGGCAGGCATTTCCAGGGTGGCCTCATCCAGAACATGTCGCACGGCCTCACGCCATGCCTGCTTCAAAGAAGGGAGCGAAGGGGCGATACCCTCTTTTTCCATTTCCCGGTCCACCGCATCGGGTTCGAAGAATTCCCCGGTGTAAGACCAGAGATCTGCCAGTGATTGCCCGATCCTGGCATGGCTTTCAGGGGTTCCGTCGCCCAGCCTGATTACCCATTCGCTGCTCCAGCGCAGGTGATAGGTGGTCTCTTTCAGCGCCTTTGACGCGATGCCGGCCAATCGTTCATCCGTTGACTGCTGCAGTTGTTCATACAGGAGGCATTGATACTGGCTGAATAAAAACTGCCGCAATACGGTAAACCCCCAATCGCCCCGGGGCAATTCCAGCATCAGGAAATTCCTGAATGCACGCGCGTCCCGCAGGTATGCCAGGCTGTCTTCCGTGGCGCCATCGCCCTTCAATTCCGCGGCATACTGGAAACAATAGCGTGCCTGGCCGATGAGGTCCAG
>JALOMP010000367.1 GCA_025455365.1 Chitinophagaceae bacterium
GCAGCCATGCGCTTGCCCGAGGTGAGTTGGAAGGGAACGCCCTGCCAGCGCCAGTTATCGATGAAGGTGGTCATTTCGGCAAACGTCGGGGTCAGCGAATCGGGGTTGACCCCGGGCTCCTGCCGATACCCGGGTACGTCCCTGCCGTCAACGACACCCGGCCCATATTGGCCCAGAAGGAGATTGACGTCGCGGTCGTCCGGGGTGAACGGCCTCAGGGAGCGAAAGACCTTGACCTTTTCATCTCGAACACGGTTCGCTTCGAAGTGGGAGGGGGGTTCCATCGCCGTGATGGCCAGCAGCTGCATCATGTGGCTCTGAAACATGTCCCGGATGACGCCGGCCTCCTCGTAATACCCCGCGCGACGCTCCACACCGATCGCCTCCGCGGCGAGGATACTGACGTTCCGGATATAGTTTCTGTTCCATACCGGCTCATTTTTTCTTCGAGGCTTTTTTCAATTCGATGGCAGACAGGGTCTCTGCTTTCCGAAACTTAATAATGTCCTTAATCAATGATGCCGGCAGGGGTTTGTCGAGCACGAACTGGACGGTACCCTTCCCTCCTTTATACGCTGCCAGTGCTTCCTTAAATAACGGGTGACTGCGTGGGGCGGGATAGATGCTTACATGCTTCAGAAACCCTGCAAAATAAATCAGAATGCGCCCTTCGAGTTTATACGCGGGAATGTCATAGCTAATGCATTCCTCGGCTTTCGGTACCAGCTTTTTGATCAGGGCCCTGATCTGTTGCAACTTTTCCTGAACAGGTTCTGGCAGGCTTTCAATATACGCATCCACGGAACTGGGGGTTATTCTTATCTGGCCTCTCATACAGGGTTGATTGAGTTAGTGAAAGGTCGTAATAATTGCTGTACCGAAGATTACAGTCACGGATTAAAATGATGGAATCAGCTGATATCCAGGTCGTATTTTGTGAGCAAACCCGGCAACCCTTCCAGCGAGAATCTAGCCTTCTTTACCTGGCTTTTTTCCGGGTCAATGATATAATTCAGCGCTTTCCTGAAATCCGCTTTTCCAAGTTTAGCCAGGTCAAATAGGGCCCCCTGAAGATCAGATCCTTCGAAACTGGCCCCGGAAAGGTCGGCCTCCGAAAAATCAACTTCCTTCAGGCTGCAGTCATGAAACTTTTTTCCGGCCATCTTTCTACGGTGGAATACAGACAGGTCAAGGACCGAACGCTCGAACTGAACGTCAAAAAAAACTTCGTGGCACTGGTCAAACGCAACGCCGATCATTTTGCACTCCACAATCAGCACATTTCTCAGCGAAGTTCCGGCCAGCTTTACGTTCCCCAGGTTGCAATGTTCGAACCGGCAGTCGATAAAATGAAAGCCCGCAAAATCAGACCCTTCCATGTTGCAGTGCGAAAATCGGCAGCCATCATAGGTCCCGGGTAGCAGGGGCTCTTGCCCTGTATCGCGCTTCTCAAAAAACTCATCTTCAAACCAGGCATCCGGCATGGAACTGAATTGGCAATGTTTAGAAGTACTGGCGTAATTTTTTCGGTCCTGTACGGCCGGTTAAAAACTATTTCAGGGTACGGAGGATGTTTTTGACAAACCCGATATTGTCAAAATCCTGTCCATAGGTACATCCGAGGCGCACCACAACCATGTTCCGGGAAGGAATGATCGTGACGGACTGTCCTTCAAAACCATCCGCGATATAGGCATCAGCCGGAAAGTCCTTATCGTAGGATCCTTTCCAGAAATGTGCCGCATACCGGCCCGAGGAATTAGGCGATTCTGTTCCGGAATAGGCCGCCCAGCCTTCGGGCAGGATTCTTTCACCGTTCCAGACACCATCCTGCAGGTAGAGCTGCCCGAACCGGGCCCAGTCCAGCGCCGTGGCATACATGAAAGATGATCCCACATAGGTTCCGGACCGGTCCGCTTCCAGCACCGCACCAGCCATTCCAATCTTGTCGAATAACCTGGCATGGGGAAAGCGCAGATAATCCGCATGGGAAGCAAACTGCCGGCGTATGATTTCCTGGAGAATATTGCTGGTGCCGCTGGAATAGTAAAAAGTCTGGCCGGGTCTGTATTTTGGCAGGCTCTGTATGGCGTATACCCCCGCTGCACGGGCGCGAAACAGCATCCGCGTAGCGTCGGAAGGGCTGCTATAGTCCTCCACAAATTCAAGCCCGCTGCTCATATGCAGGAGGTCCGTCAGGGCGATATCCTTGCGCTCATCCTTCATCCAGTCCGGCAGAAGGTTTTTTTGATCCAGGTGTAATTTTCCGTCTTTAACCATCAGTCCAACCATGGCATTGGTAACGCTCTTGGTCATGGACCAGCCCATTAGTTTTGAATCTCTTGAATATCCCTGGCCATATTTTTCATAAACCAGGTTACCGTCCTTGATAATGACCACGGCCCGGGTCTGCAGGGGCATCTTCGGATCGTCAACGAAGGTTGGTGCAATCACCGCTTCCAGCGCGGCAGAATCGAAATATGCAGACAAAGGTGCTTCGGGGAAACGGTGGACAACCGGGTTCCTTGGAATCACAACATGCTCCTTTCTCAAGGATTTTGCCTGTGGTTCATTCGCCAGCGTGCACCCAATGCCCTCGCGGTATACCGCCGTTGTTTTCGCCATACCGTAAATGGAAGATGACACGGTTTTATTCACCTCGTCAATGTCAATGCTGGCGAAGGGCACCGCATACAAATCGTGCGTGCGGATGTCTTCCAGTTCCCTTCCGGAGATAAAATGACAGGAACAAACGATTTTGGATGCATAGGAAGATCCGA
>JALOMP010000368.1 GCA_025455365.1 Chitinophagaceae bacterium
ACAGATCAACGTAACGCCCATCCGGAAACATCATTTCATCCTTGGAAAACTTATCCCTTTTTGGATCATGGGCCAGATCGTGCTGACCCTCGGCCTGCTCATCGCCCGTGTGGTCTATGGCATCATACCAGCCGGGAATATCGGGTTAATCTACCTTTTTTCATCGGTATACCTGCTGGCGGTCCTGGGTCTTGGACTGCTGGTAAGTACCGTGGCACATACCCAGCAGCAGGCCATGCTACTCGCCTTTTTCCTGATGATGATTTTCATCCTGCTGGGTGGCTTGTATACCTCCATTGAAAGCATGCCGGAATGGGCGCAGTGGATTGCACGCTTCAACCCGGTGTCTTATTTCATTGATGTCATCCGGATGGTTGTGCTGAAGGGAAGCCGGCTCCGCGATATCCTTCCCCACCTGGGCATCATCGCCCTTTTCGCCCTTTTCCTGAATGCATGGGCGATCGCCGCCTACCGTAAAAGAAACTGAGTCCCTGGAATGGCCGATGCTATGCAGGAGAATCTTCGCGCGGCGCGGCTTCGCTGTTTGACAGCGATCACGCTATTCTGCCGAATCGAGTCTGATGGGACGCTGGTAAGGATGCTGGGGTGGCTTGCGTCTCAGCGGCGTAATGAGATGGTATTTGTGATCGTCCTTTTTTTCCATCACCACGTATTCCGCATTATGGGGGTTGGCATACGTGTCAAACTCCTCAATGGTCCAGTGGTACCAGCGCATCAGGAAAAGCCGAAGGGCCATGCCGTGCGTGACAATGATGACATTCTGCGGAAAATGCGGCTTGTCGAAATCACGGTGCAGGGTACCAAAAAAATCACTGATCCGGTCGTACACATCCGCCGCGCTCTCCCCTTCGGGGATCCGGTAATAGAAGGAACCGAAGGCGTTGCGCGCCAGATCAATGTTTTCATTGTCGTCCAGGTTGCGAAGGTGGCCCCATTCCTGTTCGCGGATGCGTGGCTCTTCGCGGTAACGGAATTGATCCCGCCGGAAGTGACGGGCGATTTCCTCAAAGGTCATGCGGGTGCGCCACATGGGGGAAATGTAGAAGAAAACGGATTCCTCACCGATCAAATCGCGCAGGCGGCTGCCGGCCTCCGCAGCCTGTTGCACTCCCGTGGCTGTCAACTGCAGGGCATAGTCCGGGACGGTGGCGTAGATTTCCCGGTTCTCATTGCCCTCTGATTCCCCGTGGCGGACCAGGATGATGCGGTTCGGTTTCATAGCATGCAAAATTACAATCGAATCGCTAAAGGTCGTGCGCTGAACGCCCCTGCTTCGTTACCTTCGGAGGACCCGATTTAAACGGCTGTTATGAGAAAAAAATCCCTGCTGCTGTTACTGGGCTTCTGGCTTGCGATGGGGGCCCGCGCCCAGACGGCGCCAAAGACCTGGTGCAATCCCATGAACCTGGACTACGGCTTCACCCCCATCCCCAACTTTTCCGAATGGGGCCGCCACAGGGCAACGGCAGACCCGGTGATCCAGCTGTTCAAGGGGAATTACTACCTGTTTTCCACCAACCAGTGGGGCTATTGGGTGAGCCCGGATATGATCGACTGGCGTTTTGTACCCCGGAAATTCCTTAAGCCCTGGCACCAGGTGTACGACGAGCTCTGCGCCCCGGCGGTGTTGTCGATGGGCGATACCATGCTGGTGCTGGGATCCACCTACAGCAAGAATTTTCCCGTGTGGATGAGCACAGATCCGCGAAAGGACAACTGGAAGGAAGCCGTTGATTCCTTTGAAGTGGGCGCCTGGGACCCGGCTTTTTTCCTGGATGACGATGGTCGCTTATACCTGTACTTCGGGTCCAGCAACACCTTCCCGCTTTATGCCCAGGAAATCGACCGGAAAACCTTCGCCCCGATCGGCATACGCAAGGAAATTCTCCGGCTGAATGATGCCCTGCATGGGTGGGAGCGCTTCGGCGAACATAACGACAATACCTTCCTGAACCCTTTTACCGAAGGTGCCTGGATGAACAAGCATAACGGTAAATACTACCTGCAGTATGGCGCGCCGGGGACGGAGTTCAGTGGCTATGGCGACGGTGTTTACGTGGGCGAGGGTCCGCTGGGCCCCTTCCGGTACCAGGACCATAACCCGTTTTCCTACAAACCCGGTGGTTTCATGCGCGGGGCCGGCCACGGGGCCAGCTTCCAGGACAGCCATGGCAACTGGTGGCATGTATCCACGGGCGTGGTATCCGTCAAGAACAATTTCGAACGAAGGCTCGGCCTTTGGCCGGCCGGATTCGACAGGGACGATGTGATGTACTGCCAGACGGCTTACGGCGACTATCCACACTATATGCCCACGGGCAAATGGAATGACGCCCGCACCTTGTTCACCGGCTGGATGCTGCTGAACTATAACAAACCCGTGCAGGTGTCTTCTACCCTGGGAGGATATCTTCCCAATAACGCGGTGGATGAGGATATCAAAACCTACTGGAGCGCCCGTACGGGCAATAAGGATGAATGGATCCAGACCGACCTCGGCGAACCCTCCACCGTGTATGCGGTGCAGATTAATTATGCCGACCAGGATGCAGACATCCTCGGGAAGGCTGATGGGATCTACCACCAGTACCGGTTGCTTCATTCCACGGATGGAAAGACCTGGCAGATACTGGTGGACAAAAGCCAGAACAGGAAAGATGTTCCCCATGACTATATCCAGTTGGATAAGCCAGTGAAGACACGATACCTGAAACTGCAGAATGTTCATATGGCTGCCGGGAAATTTGCCCTCAGCGGCTTCCGGGTTTTTGGCAAGGCCGATGGGGTGATGCCCGATACGGTGAAACAATTGATTGTCCTTCGCGGGGAATCTGAACGAAGAAACGCGTGGTTGAAATGGCAACCCGTGGACGAAGCTACCGGGTATACGATTTATGTGGGTACCCGTCCCGATAAAATGTATACCAGCATCCAGGTCTACGGAAAGAACGAATACTATTTCCGGGCCATGGATACGGACAAGCCTTACTATTTCCAGATCGAAGCCTTTAATGAACGCGGTATCGGAAAGCGCACAACGCCGCAGCGGGCGGAATAGCGGTTGCCTTGGA